>CBDTYJ010000056.1:0-12011 GCA_965364575.1 uncultured Gammaproteobacteria bacterium | reverse complement strand
CAAAACCTGCCGGTGCTGTTCGCCATCGATCGCGGCGGCCTGGTCGGAGCAGACGGGCCCACCCACCACGGCGCGTTCGATCTGAGCTATCTGCGCTGCGTGCCCAACATGGCGATCATGGCGCCGGCAGACGAGAATGAATGCAGGCAGATGCTCTACACCGGCGCCCGCCTGAATCAGCCCTCGGCGGTCCGCTACCCTCGCGGTTCAGGACCGGGCCGGGCCATCGTCAGGGAAATGTCTGCACTACCGCTGGGCAAGGCCGAGGTACGCCGGCAGGGCCGCGACGTGGCCCTGCTCGCCTTCGGCGCCATGGTGCCGGTCGCCGAGGAAGTCGGCCAGATGCTGGACGCGACCGTGGTCAACATGCGGTTCGTCAAGCCACTGGACGAAGCCTTGTTGGGCGAACTGGCGCGCAAGCACACGGCATTCGTCACGCTCGAAGACAACGCGGTGGCCGGCGGCGCTGGCAGCGGTATCAACGAACTGCTGGCCGCGCGGGGGTGGCCGGTACCCGTATTGAACCTCGGTATCCCCGACCGATTCATCGAGCATGGGTCCCGCGAGCAATGCCTGGCAGCAGCCGGTCTGGATCTCGATTCGGTGCTCTCCGCGATCCGCGCCTGGCGCGGCGAGCCGGCCGGAATAGCAGCCGGTCACGCCAGCTGAAGGCCGAAGGAACTATCCACAGACTCGTTTGCTCTATAATGATCGCCCGCAGGCTGCACAAGGCCTGCCAACCGCAGAAAGCGGCGAAAGGTCCGGCCGACGTCCAATCACGTCCGCATGGACGCCGTGGAAGCGCCAGCGAATTCCCCCAGGTACCAACAATATGCGCCACACCAAAGACGACTCCGCGCCGGTCGCCGACCCCATCGCCGACGTACAGGGCAGCGCCGATACGCGCCGCATCCCGATCAACAAGGTCGGCATCAAGGACATCTACCACCCGGTACGGGTGCGTGATCGCAGTGGCGGGGATCAACACACCATCGCCAATTTCAACATGTATGTGAATCTGCCCCATGACTTCAAGGGCACCCACATGTCGCGTTTTGTGGAGATCCTCAACAACCATGAGCGCGAGATCTCGGTCAAGTCCTTCCGCGAGATGATGGTGGAACTGACCGACCGGCTGGACGCCGACTCGGGCCACATCGAGATGACCTTCAAATATTTCGTCAACAAGAAGGCCCCGGTCAGCGGCGTGGAGAGCCTGCTCGATTATGAAGCCAGCTTGATCGGCGAACGACGGGACGGCCGCAACATCATCCATATCAAGGTGGTCGTGCCGGTCACGAGCCTGTGTCCCTGTTCGAAGAAGATTTCCGAATTCGGCGCTCACAACCAGCGCTCCCACGTCACCATCCAGGCGCGCGTCGACAGCTTTATGTGGATCGAGGAACTGATCGATATCGCGGAGTCCGAGGCGTCGTGCGAACTCTACGGGATCCTCAAGCGGCCGGACGAGAAATACGTGACCGAACGCGCCTACCAGAATCCGAAGTTCGTCGAGGACATCGTCCGTGACATCGCAGTGCGCCTGAACGCCGACGAGCGGATCCGGGGATACGTGGTCGAGTCGGAGAACTTCGAGTCGATCCACAACCATTCAGCCTACGCTCTGATCGAGCGGGACAAGGATGCGGAGAAGCAGATCTCCTGAGGCGCCCGGGTCGCGGCCGCGACCGGACCTCAGGTGCGGTCCTGACGACCGCTCTGCAGCCGCTGGATCAGGCTGCGCAGAAACACGCGGTTAAAGCGAAGCTGGCAAGATGTGGAAAGCGTCTCCAGCAGGGTGGAACTGACTCTCAACAGCACGCCGTCGGTGCTGGCACGGATCGTCGCCGTTCGCATGGCGTCACGCACATAACTGGTCTCACCGAAACACTCGCCGGGACCGAGTTTGCCCACCACATTGCCGTTGGTCTCCACTTCCACCATGCCGCTGGCGACCACATAGAACCGGTCGTCCAACTCGCCCTCTTTGACGATGTCCTGACCGGCGTCGAATTTCTGCCAGTCACCGGCCCGAAGCAGCTCACGGATTTCGCCGTGGGAGAAGTCATGGAAGAAGGTGAGCCCGCGCAGGGTGTCGTAGCGCTCCTGGTCATCCAGGGCCGGGACCTGATTTCGCAGTTTTTGATGCAGCCGCGTCAGATCGGCGGCGAACTCGAGCCCGGTGGCGTAGCGCTCCTCGGTGCGCTTGCGCAGCGCGGTCATCACGACTTCTTCAAGCTCCTCGGACACATCCTCGCGCAGGCTGTGGATCGGGCGCGGAGTAGCGTAGACGATCTTGTGCAACAGCTTCGCGAGGCTGCTGGCCCGTAACGGGCGGTAGCCGGTGATCAATTCATACATGACTGCGCCCAGAGAATAGACGTCCGATTGAGCGGTGATCTCTTCGGATTTGACCTGTTCAGGCGACATGTAGCTGGGCGACCCGGCGATACCGTCGATGCGGGAGATCTCCGGGTCGCTCGTGATCGCGATACCGAAATCGATGATGCGGACGTCGTTGTCGAGAGTCAGCATAATATTGCTGGGTTTGATATCCCTGTGAACGACGCCGCGGCTATGGGCGTAATGCAGGGCCCTGGCGCACTTGAACACGATCTTGAGCACATCATCAATCGGCAGCAGATTGTCGGGCTTGCAATATGCCGCCAGGGTGCGGGCCCCGTGGATGTGCTCCATCACCACGTAGTAGCGTCCGGATTCGACGCCGGCATCGTAGAGCGGGAGGATATTCGGATGCTGCAGGCGCCCGACCATGTGCGCCTCGGTGAAGAACATCTTACGCGTGGTGCGCGCCTTGTCCTCTTCCTCTTCGATCTCGGCGCTGTACAACTTGATGGCCACGTCGCGGCCATAGTACGGATCGTGGGACAGGTAGACCGTACCGGTACTCCCCTTCCCCACCTTGTTGATGATCCGGTATTTTCCAATCTTGTCGGGCACCGACGAACTCCATCTCGCGAAGGCCCTCAGACGCCCGTCAACCAGCGCGCTGCCAGCAGCAGTGCGCCTGCGAACAGGCCGGCCACAATGTCGTCGAGCATAATGCCTGCGCCGCCGCCTATTCCGTGATCCAGTTCCCGGATCGGCCAGGGTTTGACAATGTCGAACAAGCGAAAGAGCAGGAATCCGGTCACGATCCAGGGCCAGCCGGCAGGAGCGGCCAGCATCGCCAGCAGATAGCCGGCGATCTCGTCCCAGACGATGCCCGGATGATCGTGTGCATCAAGCCGCCGCGCGCTCTCGCCGCACAGCCAGATGCCGATGAGACAGATGGCAACTACGACGCCGATCCTCGCGCCCAACGCCAGGGGACGGAGCAACAACTCGATGGGCACGGCCACCAGGGTACCGAAAGTCCCGGGAGCCACCGGCGCCAGCCCGGCGCCGAAGCCGAAGGCGAGGAAGTGGACCGGATCCCCGAAGACCTGCCGCGACGTGACGTCCTTCATGGCTGATTCCCGTCGAAATGGGACCAGCTACCCGTCTCGGGCGCCGTCACCGGCTCGCCACCCCGTCTGAAAGAAACGCCCACTCCTTCGTGGATATGGCCGATCACATGTAGCGGACACCCGCCGCGCTCAGCCAGGGCGGACAATTCCCCCCTGTCGTCTTCCGCCAGGGTGAAACACAACTCGTAGTCGTCCCCGCCATTGAGCACGAGACTGAGTGCGTCCTTTATCCCCAGCGCGGCCACCGCCTCGTCGGAGAGGGGTAGCTGGTCGAGGTCGATGACGGCGCCGACGCCGCTGGCCTCCAGCACCCGTCCCACGTCGGTCAACAGACCGTCGGATACATCGATGGCCGCGGTGGCGATGCCGATCAATGCCTGTCCCAGCCGGACGCGGGGCGACGGCCAGAGGAATGCTTCGCGCAGCCCTTCTTCGCCGGTGCCGCCCTGCTGGATGAGCCGAAGCCCCGCGGCAGCGCGACCGGGCACCCCGCTGACCACCACCAGATCACCCGATCGGGCTCCCGACCGGGTCAGACGGCGCCCGGGTTCCACGAACCCGGTCAGGTGCACCGTCACGGACAGGGGGCCACGCACCGTGTCACCGCCAACCAGAATCACCCCGTAGTTCCCGGCCAGCTGCCGGAAGCTGTCAGCGAACGCCTGCACCCATCCGGGCTCGCCGTCCGGCAGCGACAGGGACAGGCTGGCCCAGGCCGGTTCCGCGCCCATGGCGGCCAGGTCGCTGAGATTGACCGCCAGGGCTCGATGGCCGATCGCCGCCGGCGGGGTGCCAGCCGGGAAGTGGACACCTTCATTGACGGTGTCCAGGACGCTGACCAGATCGCGCCCGGGCGGCGGCACCAGCACGGCACCATCATCGCCGACGCCCAGAGACACGTCAGCCCTCTCGGGATACCCCGCACTCAGGCAGCGGATGATGTCGGCCTCGCTCAAGGGCGCCAAGGTTCAGCTCCGATACCATTTCGGGTAATGCTCCTGGACGATAGGGCCATCGCTCCTGAGGGCATGGCAGCTGTCGATGTGGGGCGGCCGCCGATCCGAATCGGGCACCTTCCCCTCCCGGCTGAGGCGTGGATAGATGGTCTGGATGGCGACCACCGCCAACTCCTGGAGCAGCCGGGTCAGGTGAGTGCAGCCGTGAACCTGGCCCAGCCGCTCTTTCACCTGTCGGGTCCAGCCTGGTCGGATCCGGCTGCCGACCATGACACGATAGTCGGGCGCGATGTCCGGACAGTTGGGAAAGGGATGATTGTCGGTGGCGGCTTCGATGTCCCGGATCTCCAGACGGTCGTCCAGGGTCATGCGGATCCACATCTCATGGACGGGAGTGCCTGGCTCGACCTTGCCGCGATGACGATTGTCGAAGGCGTAGGTCTTGGTATCCACCATGCGCCCCTCGATATCCCACAGACCGTCGCCGCGGCGATAGCCATGACATTCGATGTCGCGCCGATGGATGGCTTCGCGTTCGACGGCCGGGCTCAGGGGCATGGTCACTCCGTCCTGCCGGCGATTTCGGCCGAGCGGTGATTGCGCGCCGCGCGATCGAGCAGCGCGTTGACGAACTTGTGGCCGTCCTCGGCCCCGTATGAGCGGCAGAGGGACACGGCTTCGTTGATGGCCACGCGGTATGGGACCTCGGGCCGGTGTATTAGCTCGTACATGCCGATCAGCAGGATGCTGTGCTCGACCGGATCCAACTGCTCCACGCCGCGGTCGGACAGAGCCCCGATCTCCTCGTCCAGTTCTTCATTTCGCTCGATTACCCCGGTCACGAGCTCGCGGAAAAAATCCTGCTCCACGCGCGCGTGCTCCTCGTCTGCCATGAAATCCAGCACCAGGTCCTTCGCTGACGAGGGGTTGACCTGCCACTGGTATAGCGCCTGCATCGCCCGGCGCCGCGCCAGTCCGCGAGGACCCCGCGCTTCACGGTCGGAATTGGCCAAGTTCAGGCTTCCAGCTGGCGCAGGAGGCTCGCCATCTCGATGGCGGAAGCCGCCGCTTCCGCGCCCTTGTTGCCGGCCTTGGTCCCGGCCCGTTCCACTGCCTGCTCGATGGTATCGACGGTCAGCACACCGAAGGCGACCGGCAGGTCCTCGGTCATGGCAGCCTGAGAGATGCCCTTGGTACATTCTCCGGCCACATAGTCGAAATGAGGCGTGGCGCCGCGGATCACGGCGCCCAGCGCGACGATGGCGTCGAAACGCCGGCTGGCCGCCATGCGCCTGACCGCGAGCGGGATCTCCCAGGCTCCCGGGACCCGGACCACCGTGATGTCGGCCTCCACCGCGCCGTGGCGCAGCAAGGTGTCGATCGCGCCGCGCAACAGCGGCTCGACGATGAATTCGTTGAAGCGGGCCGCGACGACGCCGAAGCGGAGGTCACGGGCCAGCATGCGCCCCTCGATTGTCTTGATCTTGTCCATCACTGGCTCCCCTGACCTAGTCCACGTACTCGACGATCTCCAGACCGAAGCCGGAGATGCCGGTCATGTGCTTCGGCGCGCTCAACACCCGCATCCGATGGATGCCCAGGTTGCGCAGGATCTGCGCCCCGATGCCGTAAGTTCTGAGCACGGTCGAGTGCTTGCCGTCGCGGATGCGCGTCGAGGGCCGGCCCGCGAGCCGCTCGATTGAATCCATCACGTCCCGGGGCGACTCGTTGGCGCCGCGCAGGATGACCACGACGCCGCAGCCGTCCTCGGCCACCCGCGCAAGGGCGTCACGCAGCTTCCAGCTGGCATCGTGGGAAGGAATCCCGAGCACGTCGCGCAACGTGTCCAGTACCTGCACCCGGACCAGCGGCACGCCCCTGTCCAGGTCGCCACGGATCAGCGCCAGGTGCAGATCCTGATGTACATGATCCTCGAAGCAAGCCAGGCGGAATTCGCCGGACTCGGTATCGACGGTCTGCTCGAACACCCGCTCCACCGACTCCTCTTTTTCCAGCCGGTAGCGGATGAGATCCGCGATAGTGGCGATCTTGAGTCCGTGTTCGCGAGCGAATCCGAGCAGATCGGGCCGTCTGGCCATGGTGCCGTCTTCGTTCAGGATCTCCACGATCACCGCCGCAGGCTCCAGCCCGGCGAGCCTGGCCAGATCGCAGCCGGCCTCGGTGTGGCCGGCCCGGGTCAGCACGCCGCCGGGCTGGGCCATCAGCGGGAAGATGTGGCCGGGCTGCCGCAGGTCCTCGGGGCGGGCATCCGGCCGCACGGCGGTGCGGATGGTGTGCGCCCGGTCATGGGCGGAGATGCCGGTGGTGACCCCTTCGGCAGCCTCGATGGAGATGGTGAAATTGGTGCTGCGATTCATATCGGTGCTGCTCACCATCAGCGGCAGCCGGAGCTGGCGGCAGCGGTCCCGGTTCAGCGTCAGGCAGATCAGTCCTCGGCCGTAGCGAGCCATGAAGTTGACGTCCTCCGGTTTGACCTTGGAGGCTGCCATGACCAGGTCGCCCTCGTTCTCGCGATCCTCGTCATCCATGATCACGACCATGCGGCCGGCGCGGAGATCGGCCAGCACGTCCTCGATGGAGTTCATCGCCGGCTCCTGATGCAGATCAGTGACTTTTTGCAAAACCGTTCTCCCTGAGTGTGTCCAGGCTCAGCCCGGGGGATGATTCGCCGCCCAGCAAGCGTTCCAGATAGCGAGCCACGATATCCACCTCGAGGTTCACCTGCAGGCCCGGCGACCAGCGCGAGACGTTTGTCACTTCGAGGGTATGGGGCACGATATTGACGCCGAACACGGCGCCCTCCACTTCATTGACGGTGAGGCTGACACCGTCGATGCAGATCGAACCCTTGCGGGCGATGTATCGCGCCAGCGACGCCGGCGCCCGGATCCGGAAACGCACCGAGCGCGCCTCCTCACGGCTTTCGATCACCTCGCCGACGCCGTCTACGTGACCGGTCACAAGATGGCCTCCCAGGGGCGTCGACAGAGTCAGCGCCCGCTCGAGATTGACCCTGTGTCCGTGGCGGAGCCCGCCCAGAGCTGTCGTATCCAGGGTCTCCTTCGATACGTCCGCGGCGAAGCCCTCATCGTCGAGCGCGACGGCGGTGAGGCAGACACCGTTGACGGCGATGCTGTCACCCAGGGCGCCCGAGGCAGGCGACAATTCAGGGCAGCGTATCCGCAGACGCACATCGCCGCCTCGCGGCTCGATGGCCTCGACCACTCCCTCGCTGTGCACAATGCCGGTGAACATTCAGCCTGCCCTCGCCTCGAAACGGGCCCGGATCCTGAGGTCCGGCCCGACCTGGCGGACGTCCTCGATCTCCAATTGTACCCTGTCGGCCATGGATACCAGTCCGGGCAGCTCAACCAGCCCCCGGGCCTCGGCACCCATCAGGTGGGGAGCCAGATACAGCACCAGCTCGTCGATCAGACCCTCGCCGACCATGACGCCGGCCAGGCGGGAGCCGGTCTCCACCAGCACATCATTGCACTCGAACTCTCCGAGACGAGCCAGCAGCCGCGCCAGGTCAACCTTGCCCTGGCGATCGGGGAACAGCTCGACCCGCGCCCCGGACCGCTCGAGATCCTGCACCGCCGCCACGTCATCCGTCGCGCCGGCGATCAGGGTCTGACCGGGCAGGCCCAGCATCCGCGCGTCCGTCGGCGTACGCAGACGGGAGTCGACGATCACCCGCAGCGGTTGCCGCCCGCCGGTGTCGATATCTTCGGTCCGCACGTTAAGCGACGGATCGTCGCTGATCACGGTACCGACCCCGGTCAGGACCGCCGAACTGGCGGCCCGCAGACGCTGGACGTCGGCCCGGGCCGCCGGACCGGTGATCCACTTGCTCTCCCCGCTCGCCATTGCGGTGCGACCGTCGAGGCTGGCCGCGAGCTTTAGCACAGTGCGGGGACGGCCCCGCGTCATGCGGCTGACAAAACCCGCGTTGAGAGCCTCCGCCTCGTCCCGCAGCAGCCCGCACTCCACCGCGATGCCGGCCGCACGCAGAGCCGCGAGTCCGTCTCCGGCGACCCTGGGATTCGGGTCTTCCATGGCCGCCACGACACGGCTCACCCCGGCCGCGATCAGCGCGTCCGTGCAGGGGGGCGTGCGGCCCTCGTGAGAACAGGGCTCCAGCGTGACATAGGCCGTCGCGCCCCGGGCACCGTCTCCGGCGGCCTGCAGAGCCTCGACTTCCGCATGGGAGCCGCCCGTGACCGCGTGCCAGCCGCTGCCGACGATCCGGTCCTCGACCGCGATGACGCAGCCGACCCGCGGGTTGGGATGACAGCTGAATTCCCCTCTCCGCGCGAGGCGCAGGGCATGGCCCATGTGCCGGTGATCGGCGGCCGTGAACACGGACTCAATCCTCGTCGCCGGGCAACAGTGACATCTGCTCGCGGGTGGCGGCGGCCGCCGCGGCCCGAAGGCGCTCCACTTCGTCGCGGAACTCCTCTACGTCCTGGAAGCGTCGATATACGGACGCGAAGCGCACGAATGCGACTTCATCCAGCTGGCGCAGCTCGTCCATCACCAGGTCTCCGACGCGGCGCGCCGGAATTTCCCGTTCTCCGACTGTGCGCAGCTTGTGGGTGATACGCGCGATCGCCGCCTCCAGGTCCTCGGCGCTGACCGGCCGCTTCTCGAGGGCCCGGATCATGCCGGAGCGCAGTTTCTCCTCATCGAAGGGCTCACGACTGTCGTCGCTCTTGACCAGCCGCGGCATGACAAGCTCGGCGCTCTCGAAAGTCGTGAAGCGTTCGCTACAGTCGAGGCACTCCCGCCGGCGCCGGACCTGGGCGCCCTCGCCCGCCAGGCGCGAGTCGATGACCTTGGTCTCGGGATGGCCGCAGAAAGGGCAGTGCACGTCGCGCGTCCGTCCGCGATCAGTCCTGGTAGATGGGGAAGCGGCTGCAGAGTTCGAGCACCTGACCGCGGACCCGATCGACGACGCTCTCGTCACCCATATGATCCAGAACGTCCGCGATCAGGCCAGCCAGCTCGCCACACTCCTCGGAGCCGAAGCCGCGAGTGGTGATGGCCGGCGTACCCATGCGCAGGCCGCTGGTGACGAAGGGAGACCGCGGGTCGTTGGGGACCGAATTCTTGTTCACCGTGATATTGGCCCGGCCCAGGGCCGCGTCCGCGTCCTTGCCGGTGATATCCTTGTCGATCAGGTCGACCAGGAACAGGTGGTTGTCGGTGCCGCCGGAGACGATCGTGTAGCCGCGATCCATCAGCACCTTCACCATGGTGCGGGCATTCTCGATCACCTGGGTCTGATATTCGCGAAACGCCGGTTCGAGGGCCTCCCTGAATGCAACCGCCTTGGCTGCGATGGCATGCATCAGCGGCCCGCCCTGGGTGCCCGGAAACACGAGCGAGTTGAATTTCCTGGTCAGCGCCTCGTTCTCCCGCGCGAGGATCATGCCCCCGCGCGGACCGCGCAGGGTCTTGTGGGTGGTGGTCGTGACCACGTCGGCCAGGCGCACCGGACTGGGGTAGACGCCCGCGGCGACCAGCCCGGCGACATGGGCCATATCCGCCATCAGGTAGGCGCCCACCGAATCTGCGATATCCCGGAATCGCTGCCAGTCGAGGATCCGCGAGTAAGCGGAGAACCCGGCGATGATCAGCTTCGGACGGTGCTCCTCGGCGAGGTCCTGGACCTGTTGGTAGTCGATCTCACCGGTGGAGTAATCCAGTCCGTACTGCGCCGCCCGGTAGAAACGGCCGGAAAAATTGACCTTGGCCCCATGGGTGAGGTGCCCGCCGTCGGCCAGGCTCATTCCCAGGATGGGATCGCCCGGCTCCAGCAGGGCGGCGAACACGGCCACGTTGGCCTGGCTGCCGGAGTGGGGTTGCACGTTGGCGTAGTCGGCATCGAAAAGCTCCCGCGCCCTTGCGATCGCCAGTTCTTCCGCCTTGTCCACATACTCGCAGCCACCGTAGTAGCGCTTGCGGGGATAACCCTCGGCATATTTGTTGGTCAGCACCGAACCCTGGGCCTCCAGTACCCGGGGGCTGGCGTAGTTTTCCGAAGCGATCAGCTCCACGTGTTCCTGCTGGCGCAGCAGCTCCGCGTCCATCGCGGCGGCCAGCTCATCGTCGTATCCGGCGATCGTCATCTCGGGGCTGAACATCAGGGGCAACTCCAGGTCGGTGGGGGTCGGGCCGGTCGGGCTCTGTGGCAAAGCGCTTATTGTACCGCAGCGACCTGCGCGGGTGACCCGCCCCAGACCCTTCCGCTGCGTCAGGCGGCGGTCAGCATCTCCTGGACGACCCGGGACCAGCCGACGGCGATGTTCGCCCGGTTGTACCCGCCACCGCCCAGGGCGACCAGACGGCCGCCGCAATGGCGTTCGGCGATCTCGCAGAGGCTCGCCGCCGCCAGCCCGTGAGCGTCTTCCGAAAATCGAAGATGGGTCAGCGGATCGCCGGCCAGACTGTCGGCGCCGCACTGGAAGACGATGAACTCCGGTTTCGATTCGTTGAGATAGGTCTCGATCTCGCGCCAGGCTGCCCGGAACTCTTCATCGCCCGCCCCCGGCTCTACCGGCATGTTGAGCTTGGTGCCCACCGCAGCACCCTCGCCGGTCTCGCTGCGGTCGCCGGTCCCAGGGAACAGGAAGCGCCCGTCCTCGTGGATGTCTGCGAACAGCACATCCGGATCCTCGGCGAATCCGTAATAGACACCGTCGCCGTGGTGAGCGTCGATGTCCACATAGGCGACCCGGCGCAATCCGTGCCGCCGGCGCAGGGCTTCGATCAACACGGCGCAGTCGTTGAACACGCAGAATCCCGAGGTGCGGCTGCGGGCGGCATGGTGCAGACCGGCGATGGGCACGAAGGCGCGGCGGGCCGCGCCGGCCATGACCATCTCGCCGGCGCGCAGGGTGGCGCCCACCACCGCCCGGGAGATCTCGTAGATGCCAGGGAAGGCCGGCGTATCCCCGAAGTCGAGAAAACCCTCGCCGATCAGCGACATCTCCTCGACAAAACCGACGTGATGAGGGGAATGGAACCACTCGACCTGCTGCCGGCTGGCCGCCGAGGGCTCGTCGAACAGCAGCCGGCTCTCCAGCCCTCGTTCCTTGATGCCCCGGATAAAGGCATCGTGGCGGTCGGCGCCGAAGGGGTGCCCGTGACCGAAGCCGTAACTGGCGGCCGCCTCGCCGGTGACGATGCAGACGCGATTGCTGGCAGTGACGCTCATCGAGCGTCGAGATTAGCACAGGGTCCCGGCGGGCAAAGACCCGCCGCCCCGGATAGGCGGCGGGTGGAGACCGGCATCAGCGGGCCCGGGCGGCCGCGGAGAACACCGCTCAGCTCACGGCCGGAATTTCTGCACGCTGTATGTGCCTCCCCTGAGGTCTCCGGGCTTGAAGCGGATCGGGTTGGCGTCGTTGGTCAGCCAGCGCGGCAGCATGGGATAGACGTAGAAGGTATCTCCGGGTACCGCGCTCGTACCCCCTGGCCAGACCGATTGGGACACGGGACCCCGCGGCGGGACGTCCGAGACCCAACGATTGGTGGGGCCGCTGCCGAACATGAAGCC
>CBDTYJ010000055.1:0-12066 GCA_965364575.1 uncultured Gammaproteobacteria bacterium | reverse complement strand
GATCCGTGATGTGCGCGGACGGGGTCTGTTTATCGGCATCGAGATCGATCCCGAGATGGCCTCCGCCAGGGAAGTCTGCCTGCGATTGATGGACAGAGGCCTGCTGAGCAAGGAGACGCACGAGGTGGTGGTGCGGCTTGCGCCGCCGCTCACCATCGACCAGGAATTGCTCGCCTGGGCGGTAGAGCAGATTCGGGAAGTGCTGGAAGAAATGGAAAACTTGCGCAAAGCCTCCTAGGCGGCGCGATTATCTCGGGGAGAACGATCATGCAGTTGCAGGTGGAAGGATTGGAAGCGGACGGGCCGATCGACGAGCGGTTCGCGTTCGGCGTCAAGGATCCGGACAGTCACGTCAAACTGGGAGCCAACCGCAATCCGGGCCTGCGCTGGACGGAGCCCCCGGCGGGGACCCGCTCGCTGGTCCTGATCTGCGTCGATTCGGATGTGCCGACCCGCCCCGACGACGTCAATCAGGAGGGGCGGGAGGTCCCGGCCACCCTGCCGCGAGCGAACTTCTATCACTGGCTGATGGTCGACATCGCGCCAGGGGCGGGTGCCATCGGGGAGGGAGAGTGCAGCGACGGCGTGAGCCCGCGCGGCAAGGCTCATCCGGCCGGCCCGGCCGGGAGCCGCCAGGGCAGGAACGACTACACGGACTGGTTCCAGGGCGACCCCGACATGTCAGGCGTGTACCTGGGCTACGATGGCCCGTGCCCGCCCTGGAACGATTCCATCCCCCACCACTACCACTTTGTTCTTTACGCGACCGATCTGGAACGCTGTCCGGTAGAGGGCGCATTCACCGGCGCCGAGGTGGAGGCCGCCATCGCCGGCCACGTACTGGCGGAGAGCCGGGTGACGGGGGTCTATTCGCTGAACCCGGCCGTAACGGTCTGAGCCGGGTTCAATCTCCGCCGGCCGGTGGCTCGATACGGAAATCGATGATCTCGGTGCCGGTCTCGCCCGGCGCCAGATCCTCGAAACGACGGCTCCGCAGAATCGCCAGGGCCTGTTCCTCGTAATAGCCGGCCGGCGCCGCCCGCACGATCTGCGCCTCGGTCACGCGGCCGTCCGCGTCGACGGAGAATTCCAGCTGCACGAAGCCGCTGCGCTGGTGACGCGGAATCTCCAGCGGCGGAATATCCTCCAGCGGTGGCAGGCTCGGCCGCTGTCCGGATCGGGGCTCTCCAAGTTCCTCGGCCAGGTCGCGCCGTTCGTCGTCTCCGAGCAGCCGCAGACTCTGCGTATAGTGCAGCTTCTCCACATCGAAAGCGCCGAATATCCACAGGCTGGCCACCATCAGGGCCATCACCACGACGGTCGCCACCGACACCGATACCAGCCAGCGTTTCAGCGTCTCGCTCAAGACTCGATATTCCGGTCCGGGCTTCAGCCGCCGCCGTCGGCCGGCTCCAGGTCGAGGGATGCCGAATTGATGCAATAGCGAAGCCCGGTCGGTTGCGGGCCGTCCTCGAACACGTGGCCGAGATGGGCATCGCAGGCCGCGCACCGGACTTCCTGGCGAACCATGCCGTGGGACCGGTCGGTCAGGACCTCGACCCGGTCGCTGGCCAGTGGCAGCCAGAAACTGGGCCAGCCGGATCCGGAATCATATTTGTGCTCGGAGCTGAACAACTCTGCCCCGCAGCAGACACACCGATATACACCGTCGTCCTTGCAATCCACGTAACGGCCGCTGAAGGGGCGTTCGGTCGCCCCCTCCCGGGTCACCCGGTACTGCTCTTCGCTCAAGCGCTGACGCAGGTCAGCATCATCGGGAGGTGTCTTGTCCGCCATGGTCGTGCTCCGGTTCGATGCCCGTGAGGCTAACGGACCTTGGCGAAAATACAAGGTTCCCCGGGGCCTGCGGCGGAAGCCGGCCGCTGGCCGAGGGGAACTGCTGGTTCGAATCTGTGGCTCTGGAGCCTGGCGCCGGGGCGGGTCGCCACGGCCACGGCCGCCGCCGATCGGGATCGGGGAACCGGTCCTAGAAGCCGGAACGGATAGGACGGGTCAGTTCGACGATGTAGGGATCGAAACAGGTGATGGTGTCAGAGCGGCGCTCATCGCCAGCCCAGACCGATTCGCTGCCCTGGGGACAGGCGGCCTCGAGCCCGTCGCCGCGCTCCGATGAGGCAAGGCGGCCCAGATAGGGATCGCTGGAACCTGTCTGTCTGGCGTCGCCGTCCGGCGCCGGTTTTCTGTCGTGGGCCATGTTCGTCCCCGTGCAATGTTGCCGTGATTCCGAGTCTGCCCGCCGCCGCGGCGGCCCGCTGTGTCGGGCTTCACAGAAATGGCAGGGCCGGACGAAATCCGTTGCGTTATGTCAGCAGGACGGCCAGGAGCAGGGTCAACAGCAGGGCGGATCCGAGCAGCAGGACGCGTCCGTGCCGGATCCGCGCCTCATAAAGAAATACGGATAATTCGTCCACTTCGTCGAGAAATTGAACCACGCGTTCCATGGGCCTGCCGCCGGGTCTGATGTCGGGGAATCGCACTTTAGGCCGACCCGGCGCGCGGGACCGTGAACCAGGTCTCAAACCGGCGGAGGCGGATCGGATCGGGCAGGCTTCATGCCGGCGACACGCGTGGGCGGTGAGCGCCGACGACTAGAAGTACCGGGCGCTCTCGACCTGACATTCCAGCCAATGGAAGGGATCGTCGGTACCGTGATCCCGGATCCCGATCACCCGGCTCGGCACCGTAAAGCCGTCCCAGCGGGCCTCCTGTTCCACCCGCAGGGCGAAGGGGCGCTTGCCTCCGCTACCATCTGCCCCCTGCTCATGGAGCATGGCGCTGACCTCGCTGAGAGCGCCATCCTCGGCGATGAGGAAATTCAGCGGTACATTGCCCTCGGCCGTCGGCACCACGGCCGTCGCGCGGGACAGGTCCCCCGGCTGCCATCTGACACCGCTCTCGGGCACCAGCGATGCGGGAAGCCATACCGACTCGATCAGCAGGCGCCCGGCGGCGGCCCGACGCAGGTCCTCGCCGTCTTCATGGACCAGGGGGAAAAGACGGCCCATGAAGTAGTCGCTGCCGGCTCGCCCTTCCAGCAGATAGTCAGCCCCCTCGATGGCCAGCGGGCCCAGACTCTGCAATCTTGCTGCGCAGATAAATCCCCGCTCGGGGCAGATCCGCTGGTGGGCCTCGAAACCGATCCACTCGTCGTCCCTTTGCGGCCTGATCCTGCCCACCAGGTGGAGATCGACCGTCCTGGCCAGACTGCCGTCCGCCGGCAGGGCACGGCGCAGATAGCGACAGGCGGGTGGTGGCAGCAGGATCAGCTGGCGTATATCGCAACGATCCTCGGTCACGTTCGGCAGCGCCAGCGCGTTGAAGATGTGACGATGGGCAGCCTGCCGGCGCCGATAGCGGAGGCGTCCCAGGCCGGCGGCGACGGCGGCCGCGGCGGCGATGGCGAGCAGCATGAGGGCGAGGGTCATCCGCGGTCCCCGGGAGCGGCGTCGCTACATTATACGGGTGCCGCTATTTAGCCAGTGACGGAGCAGTGACCGGCCCAGGAGAGATCAGCCGGTGTCCTTCTGCAGCTGGTGAGGCAGGGTCAGCACGAACTCGGGATGGACCCTGGCCCGTGCCAGCTCCCGGGACGACGCGGCCGCCACCCGAGCCTCGGTGATCCAGGCCAGGCGGTCGCGGGTTGCGGACGGATTCAGAGCGGGCGTGCGGGCGTTGCCGCCTTCGACGAGATACATCAGGGGTCTCCCCTCTTCCCCAAGAGGCATGTTCAAGAGCCGGATTCGCTGTCCCAGTTGGCGCGGACTTTGGCGGCCCACGCCTTGTAGGCTTTCAGCGTGTACAACTTGCGTGCACCCTGGTGACGGGAACCGGCCGCATCGCTGTCGCCGGAGACGCCGCGATACGCGCCCCAGCCGACGGCCAACGGAGCGCGAGCGTCGACGGACTCCCGATCGTTATCGCGGCGGGCATCCCGGGAACGTCCCTGCGCGATATCGGCGAGCGATCTTGGTCGCTGATCTGTTGCCACTCGGGTCTCCGCTCCAGTTGTAACGAGAGGCAATATAGATAGGCCCGTCAGCGGCGACCGTGACTTGAATCACAGTGTATTCATCGAGGCTTGAGGGATGCCGTTATCTGTGAGCGGATTAACGGTATTTGCCTGATTTATTTGACTTAATCCTGCTGCCGCACGACTCTGTAACAGGGCGTGTAGTCGACGCCCGGCAGGCGCATGCGTGACTGCCGAACGAACGCGCGCAGCAGCTCGTCCAGAGGTTCCAGCACATCCGGATCGCCATGGATTTCGAATGGCCCACGTTCCTCGATCGCGCGAACCCCGTGCTCCTTGACGTTGCCCGCGACAACGCCGGAGAACGCCCGCCTCAGATCGGCGGCCAGTTCGTGAGTCGGCTGTGAACGACTCAATCTCAGGGCGGCCATGGATTCATGATCGCCCGGGAACGGCAGCTGGAAGGCCTGGTCGATGGCCAGCCGCCAGTTGAAGAAAAACGCGTCGCCCGTGCTGCGCCGGTACGAAGTGACCGCTTCCATCCCCCCGAGCATGCGCTTGGCTACGCCGGCAGGATCCCCCACGACGATTTCGTAGCGCCCTGCGGCGTCATCGCCGAGACTGCCGCGGATGAATCGGTCCAGATGCTCGAAATATGCGGCGCTGGACTCCGGACCGGTCAACACCAGCGGGAACGGCAGCTCGGCGTTGCCCGGATGGAGCAACACGCCCAGCAGATACAGCACTTCCTCCGCGGTACCGACGCCGCCGGGGAAGACCACGAATCCGTGTCCGAAGCGGGCGAAGGCCTCCAGCCGTTTCTCGATATCCGGCATGATCACCAGCGCGTTCACAATGGGGTTGGGCGCCTCGGCGGCGATGATGCCGGGTTCGGTGATGCCGATATAGCGTCCCGCCGCCAGCCGCTGCTTGGCGTGACCGACCGCCGCGCCCTTCATCGGGCCCTTCATGGCGCCGGGTCCGCATCCGGTGCATACGTCGAGGCCGCGCAGACCGAGCTCGTAGCCGACGGCCTTGCTGTAGTCGTATTCCTCGCGGCTGATGGCGTGGCCGCCCCAGCAGACGACGATATTGGGCTCGATCCTCGAGCGCAGCAGGCCGGCATTGCGGAGGATCTGGAAGACCGCCTCGGTGGCGCCGCCGGGAACCTGGTACTCCGGCCGGCTGTCGATCTCGTCCGTGACATAGACGATGTCGCGCAGCACCGCGAACAGATGCTCGCGGATGCCACGGATGAGCTTGCCATCGACGAACGCGTCGGCGGGGGCGTTTCGCAGACGCAGCTTGATACCCCGCTCCTGCTGGAGCAGCTCGATCTCGAAGTCACGGAATTTGCGGAACACCTGGCGGGCGTCATCGATCTCGCCGCCGCAATTGAGGACCGCGAGCGAGCAGCGGCGTAACAGCTCGTGGACGCCTCCATGGCCCGCATCGGTGAGCTTGGCCACCTCGTGCTGGGACAGCACGTCCAGGCTGCCGCTGGGGGAGACGATCACTTCGTCATTGAGCGCATTCAAGGTTCGGGATCCTCCGGGATCGTGGTCAGTACTCGGGCTCTGCGGTCAGCCAGCCGTCTCCGCGCTGGAGACCGGATCGCCGATCACCGTCTCCAGCACCCGTGCCGTGTCCAGCAACAGACTCTCGGCGCCCGGCGCCGAGACCAGCATGACGCCGGGCGCGAGCCCGGTGCCGGCGTCACGGTGCCGCCAGGCGGGCACGGTCACGGCGGGCAGATCGAGATAATTACACAGGGTCAGCGGCGTCATCAGGCGATTGACGCCCGGGCGCAGGGACAGGCGGTTCATCTCTCCATGGCGCGGGGCGAGCAGCCCCAGGGTGGGCAGCAGTATGACCCCGTCCGGGCCCAGGCGCTGACGCACCGAAACCCGTGCCGACTGCAGCATGGCTTGCGCCTTGCGCGCGCTGGCGCCGCGGCGATACCGCACCAGCGGTCCGATCATCAGCAGCCGGTACAGCCCTTCATACACTTCACCCCGACCCCGGAGTCGAGACAGGCTCTCGCGCCAGATCGAGAAGCGTTCGCCATCCTCCCGGGTCAGCCCAGCCTGCAGCACCGGCATCAGCTCCCAGGCGAGATAGCGCACCATGGTCCGGTACCAGCGACCGACATCACCGAGGGCGACACGTTCGGGACGCATGCCGGCGGCCAGCAAGCCCTGCTCCGCCGATGCCACCGCGCGGGAGACGGCCGGATCCCGGCAGGTCAGCGGGAAATCCGCGGGCAGTATCAACCGCTTCCCGGCGATGGACTCGCCCGGCGGCAGCGGCGTGTCCGTGAGGATCCCGTAGAGCAGGCGCACGTCGCGGACGCTGCGCGCGATCGGCCCCACCGCCAGCCAGCTGTCCGTAAACAGGCCGTCCAGACCCGGCCAGTGGTCGCGCTTGCTGACGGCCGCCGATGCGGGTTTGAAACCGACCACGCCGCAGAAGCTGGCGGGGATGCGGATAGAACCGAGGATGTCGCTGCCGAGCCCCGCGGCCACACAGCCCGAGGCCACCAGCGCGCCGTCACCCCCCGAGGAGCCGCCACAGGTCCGATCCTGGGCCCAGGGGTTGCTGGTCCGCCCATAGCGGGGGTTCTCGGTCTCTCCCGCCATCACGAATTCGGGCACGTTGGCCCGGGCAATCACGATAGCGCCCGCGGCTTTGAGCCGCGCCACCGCCTCCGCGTCCCTTGCGGCCGTCACCGGCGGCATGCGCAGGGATCCGGCCGTGATCGTGTGACCGCGAAGCCCGAAGGTTTCCTTGACCGAAATCGGCAGGCCCGAGAGCGGACCCGGCCGGGGCGCCTCGGCTTCCACCCGCGCCTGTTCCCCGAACACGGCCAGCGCAGCGTTCAGGCGCGGGTTGAGCCGCCCCAGACGGCCCAGATGTTCATCGACCACTTCGCGGGCGGAGCGCTCGCCCCGCGCCATCGATTCGATCAGGGCGGTGGCGTCCGGGATGAGCCGGGAGGGCTCATCCAATGACTTCACCGGTGGCATGGCGCACCTGGCCGAGGCGATGGATCCAGCAGTTGAACGCCACCACGATGCGGGGCCGCTCGCCCACGTAGGGATAGATCTCGTGGCGCAGGTAGGAGGGGAACATCACCAGCTGACCGCGCCGGTGGCGCCAGTCGCAGCTGCCCATGCTCCAGGGCAGCCGCAGTTCCCGGTTGCCCGCATCCGAGTACATATCGATATGGGTCCTGGGGTCGTGGAAACGCACCAGACCGCTGTCCGGACGCTCCGGGATCTCGTCGCCGGGATCGACGCAGAAGATCCCCGACCAGGATGCATTCGGATGATTGTGCTGACCCTGGTAACCGAATTTGCGGGTGACATGGAACCAGGCATGGTAGCTGAAGCGGAGCTGCGCCATCTGCTCGTCGCTGTAGACATTCAGCTTCTGCACCAGCCGGGCCAGGGCCTCGTGACAGCCCTTGGCCAGCCGGCGCACGGGCGGATCCGGCCAGTTGAACAGATCGAAACGGCTCTCGAACAGATCGCCATGCATGGTGTCGATGCGTTTTTGATGGCGATAGGTCTCGCCCTGGGCGGCACGCTCGATAAACAGCCGGCCCAGCTCGGCACAGAGTTCGTCACCGTCCGGGAGCCGGGCGTGGGCGATCGGGACGGCAAAAAACGACTCCACCTGGGGGTCGTCGCGGTCCGGGGTTCCGCCGGGTCCCGTGGGCATCAGGGCAGGATCGTGATCGGCGTGTTGTCCTTCACCGACAACCAGATATCGATCATGGCCTGGTTGCTGACCGCGATGCAGCCGTTGGTCCAGTCCTCGCCGAGATAGTCGCTGAGATTCGGCTCGCTGTCGTTGGGCAGGCCGTGGATCATGATCATGTTGCCGGGATCCACGCCGCGTCGACGGGCCTCGCGGCGATCGTACTCGTTCGGATAGGAGATATGCATGGCCATGTAGAAATCGCTGTCCGGATTGCGCCAGTCCAGCAGGTATTCGCCTTCCGGCGTCCGGTTGTCACCCTCCCGGCGCTTGTGGCCGACCGGGTTCTGCCCCAGGGAGACGCGGTATTTGCGCAGCACGGCGTCACCACGCATCAGATAGAGCTGGCGTTCGCTCTTGACCACCAGCACGCGATCCGCCGACCAGGGGTCGTCGGCCGGCGCAAAGCCCGTGTAGGCGGCGCCGTCGGACAGGGCAGCCGGCGACCACGACAGCGCGGCCAGCAGAACGAGACAGATTTTCGCAGCGCGGCGTTTCATGTTGTGTATCACGATGCCCTGGGGCCGTCGGCCGGTCGGCGCCGGTGTCTCGGATCTCATCCGCGGGACGCTGCCCGCGGCGATGAAGACCGATCCACGGTCCGGCACGACGGGACGTATTCTATTACAACTCGCCGCCGTTGCCGTGGAGCCGGTCACACCACATCAGGGTCGCGCCGATCACGGCCGCCGGCATGGCCACCAGATTGAGACCGGGGATCAGCGTCATGGTCATCACGCCGGCGCCGAAACCCAGGGCCAGCCCGCGACGCGCGCGCAGCTGGCGGCGCGCGTCGGCAAAACCGAGACCATCGTTACCCAGAGGGTATTCGCAATATTCCAGCGCCAGTATCCAGGCGCCGTACGCGGCCCAGATCAGGGGCGCGATCACGTTCAATCCCGGTATCAGGGCCAGGACCAGCGCCGGCAGGGCGAGCAGGATGAAATAGACGAGCTTGCGCAATTCCATCAGCGGCGCTCTCACCAGCTCCTGCCAGATGGGCAGCGGCCGGACCG
Source organism: uncultured Gammaproteobacteria bacterium (assembly GCA_965364575.1). Taxonomy (GTDB): domain Bacteria; phylum Pseudomonadota; class Gammaproteobacteria; order Steroidobacterales; family XN24; genus CAMYOC01. The sequence continues at coordinate 3,297 of CBDTYJ010000055.1, read as the reverse complement.
AAATATCCGGCCGGTGACGTTTCTGGACGCGCTCGGCCAGCAGGCCGTTGAAGGGCGAGCCGATCAGGTTGGCCACCATGGTGAATCCGCTCCACACGATCACCAGTACCGCCGCCAGGGCCAGCGGCCACAACAGCCAGCTCAGCCAGTCCAGCCAGTCCGGCAGCCATTCGGTCAATATCCCCTGCAAGGCCTCGAGCGCGCCCGCCAGCCAAACCATGCCGGCCGAGAAGACAGCCACGTTGATCAGCAGCGGTACGATAACGAGACCGCGGATTTTGGGCCGCCCCAGCCAGGCCAGACCGGACAGGCCGTAGCGATAACCGCGACTGAATTCTGCGAGCAAGACGCGTCTCCCGGGACTCAGGCGGTCACGGCCCGGAGGCGGACCGCGGCTCCACCCATAGATCGGCTCAGAGGGCGGCTCAGGGCCGCCAGGGTGGCGTCCCGGGCTGCCTGCCAGGCGCGCCGACCGACCGACAAGGCATCCGGGCCGGGACGCGGCAACCCGTCTATGACCAGCGACGCCATATTGCGGCGACGCGGCGGGCACAGGGACGACGAACCGCGCCGCCGCCACGGTGAGCGGGTGGATATGTGGTGATGCAGGATGCGCTCGCCGCGACCCATACCCGCGAGCCCGGGCCGATCGGCCACGCCGCCATCCACGAGCAATCCACCGTGAGCACGGATCGGGTGGAACATCAGCGGCACCGCGCAGGAAGCGTAGATCGCGTCGGCGAAATCACCGCGCCTGAGGACCCGTGTCCGCAGACGCCACAGATCGAAGGCGGAGACGCTGACCGGTCTCGGACAATGCTCCAGACCGGAGACGGGACTGTTGGTCCGCAACAGGGCCCTGAACCGGGCCCCGCGCAGCATCCCGAGGCCCGGGGCCGGGTCCCAGAAATCCTGTTTGCGCAGTGAAAAATACAGTTCGGCGATGGCGTCGGCGTCGAGCCCGGACGCCCACAGACCACCGGTCAGGGCGCCGGCGCTCGACCCGGTTACGGCACGGGGCAGCAGATCCGCCTGTTCCAGCGCCGACAGCAGGCCGCCGTGAGCGAAGAAGCTGAAGAAACCGGAAGACATGGCAAGGGTGTACGGCTCCCGGGCGAGCCAGTCGCCCAGCAGCGGACCTGAGTCAGCACCGACCGGTTCCGCCGGCATCGGATCCGGACCTCCGGCCGCCTGGTCTCGCACTTGCGGCGACGGGATCAGGATGCCTCCAGGACGTCCACGCCCTGCTCGAAGACCACGTCCACGGGAATCCCGGCCTCGCCGATCCGCACCAGATCCGCCTCCAGTTCCGGGCCGATAAAGCCCATGTCGTCGATCAGTATGGATGCGCCCGCGTAGTCGCCATTGCCCTGCAGGACCAGCAGCTGGGTGGAAAGGGAGTCCATGGCCTCCCGCATCCGCGCCATGTCGACCCGGTAACGGCCGCTCTCCCGGTCCCTGACGATGGCGTCGTAGGCGCGCATGAAGTTGAACCGCACCATGTCCGACTTGGCGTGGGCGCTGCTGGCGCCGAAGCGGATGGAGCGGAAGGTCGTCGCCATGAAGGTCACGTAATAGTCCATCAGGTCCACGTCCGGCAGCTCGCCCCGGTCGTGCAGCCAGGTGATCATGTACAGGCCGAGGATATCCGCCTTGCCCTCCTCCATGGCGCTGTGCCGGTCCAGCAGCGCTGCGCGCACCGTGCCCTTGCCGGTGACCGTGTTCTTCGGGCCCAGCCCGTGGGCCACTTCATGGAACATGGTAGTGGCGAAGAAGGCGTCGAAGGTAACGTGGCGACGCTGGTCCTCGGCGATCAGCAGATCGCTGATGGGGACCAGGATTTTGTCGAACTTGGCGCGCATGGCGTTCTTCAGCTGCAGGCGGCGCGTGCCCTTGGCCAGCTGGACCGCCTCGTCGTTGGGCAGGTTGATGGCGATGGTCTTGGAGCCGGCATTGCTGTGGCCGGCGTAATAGAGGACGTCGTAGGCGTTGAGATCGGAATCCGTGCCGGGCTGTTCGGATTTGTACAGAGGCGCCACCGGCAGGCTCTGCTGAAGATCCGGCAAAAATGTGGCGAAGCGTGACAGGCGCTGACTCCAGGCCTTGTCCTTCAGCAACACGTAGGCCGAGTAGGCGGTCTTGTAGCCGAACAGCTGGTCCTCGTATTGCTCGATGGGTCCGATCACCACATCCAGGCTGTTGTTCTTCATATCCAGCCAGGCCATCTCGCTGGGCTGGAAATCGTCGGTGATCAGCGCCTTGGCCCGCAGGCTGAGATAGCGCCGGAACTCCGGCTCGTCGCTCAGATCGGCGGCTTCGGCCAGCAGGCGGGCGGCCCGCGCCAGCTGGACCGCATAGGCCTGGTGGTAGGGGATGGTCACCAGGCCTTCATCGGCATCCCGCCGCAGCAGGGTGAACCAGCCGGTCTTGTCGGCCAGGGGCGCCGCTTCGAACTCCGCCCGGGTCATATCTTCCGGGTAAAACCGTGCGCCAGGCGGCTTGGGTCCCGACCCGGCGATGAAGGGCCGATCTCCGTCCAGCCGGTCCCAGGGGCCATAGTTGATCGCAGCGAAGCGCCTCAGTCCGGAGTCCCCGATGCTGTCCAGCAGGCCGTCCCGGTCGCCGTAGGCCTGCTGCCAGAACAGCTCATCCATGATGTCTGCCGCCTGGATCAGCAGCGGCAGGGTCTGACGTTGAACGAAGCTGAGCCCGCTGAGATCGGCTTCGAGCCGCACCGAGGCGTACTTGGCCAGCAGCGGTGCGGCAGGATCCGTTGCCGGCTCCTCGCCCTCGTCAGCGTGGATCGCGCCGCTCCACGAATTGAAGACCAGCAACGCGACGAACGGGAAAGCTCTACGGATCATCTGCCTGGCGACCTCGCAATATTCGTTTGTGGAAGCGCGGACGCGCGGGAGCGGCCGGCGCGGCGCCTATTCTAGCGGCTTGGGCCCGCGTGCTCAGCCGCCGGGACCCGTCGGTCAGTTCTTTACTGGTATCCGCTTCACCGCTCGGACTGCGGGACGTCCTCCACCAGGTCCGGCCGCACCAGCTCGCCCCCATGGGTATAGAACCATTCGATGTCGCCGAGTTCATCGAGACCCGCGGCCGCATCGCCGGCGGGATGGATATACAGCGGCCGATCCCCCTCCAGGAACATCAGGAACCAGGCGCCTGGTTCCAATTCGAGATCGCATGGGACCCAGTAACCGTCGAGGGTCAGGCGGCGGGGTCTGGGCTGCTTCCAGCCTTCCCGGATATCGAATTGATAGACCGGTTGAGGACCGCCGGGCGCCCCCG
>CBDTYJ010000054.1:0-12280 GCA_965364575.1 uncultured Gammaproteobacteria bacterium | reverse complement strand
ACATCCCTTCCATCGAGTCGACCCGGATAGCCAGCGGGCTGACCTTGGTCCGGGACTCCGGGCGGCCAGTACTGGCCCGACGCAGGCTGACGGAGACCATGACTCAATCGACGGTTCGATCGGGATCGTCGCAGATGGGACCCAGCATCTGATCCAGCGGCCCGCCAGCGAACGGAGCCTCGCGCAGGGGTATTCCCGCCGAATCGAGACCGCGCTCCAGGAACGCCCCGGCCAGGCTGGCGGCCGCCCTCGCGACGGCCGCGGGATCATATCGAAGCTCGACGAGTCGCTCGAATATCCGGTCCAGGTCGTTCGGATGGGCGAAAGACAGCAGCACCCCGAGGATCTCGGGATCGACCATTTCCAGCACGATCGGACGGAACAGCAGCTCGGGCGGGGGACGTTCCCCGGGCCTGAGTCTGGACCACTGCAACGCGATACGGTTGCGGTTGCGCTCGGCGTTGGCGTCAAGACGGGAGATGATCGCGGAAATGTCGTCGTCACGACCCAGATCGAGGGTCCGTCGGGACACGAGCGTGTTGATGCCGGGGATGCCGTCGGGGATGCGCGCCGAGAGCTGCCGGCCTGCGCGTCGCCGTCGGAGCCAGCGCCGCAGGGAGGCAGGTATCCGCGCCAGCAATGGAAGAATTGGTCCAAACATCGTCGACTCCCGATTCGAGGCGCACAGCGTAATGACCGTCCCGGCCCGTTTCTTGCTATAAAACGTCCCTGGCTTGGCCATTCCGGTCAGGTTTGGAAACGATGCGGATGAAGCAGGAACCGACGTCACTGGCGAGTCTCTCCGCGGCCATCTGGGAGGCGCTGGAGGGTCATTACGGGGTCGATCCAGCCGCGGTCTTCGCCGCAGCCGGCATCGACAAGGCCTCGGCCCGACAACGGACGGGACGCATCCCGATCAGCACCGTGAGCAAGCTCTGGGACGAGGCCATCCGCGCCACCGGCGACCCTCACATCGGTCATGTCGTGGGCAGATCGATCCGGCCGGGGTCCGCCTATGCTCTGGGCTACGCCTGGCTGGCCAGCGAGACCCTGGCCCAGGGCCTGGAGCGCCAGGCTCGCTATTTCCGCGTGCTGACCACGTTCTTCTCCATGGAATACGAGCCGGGAGAGAAAGAATCCCGCGTCGGTGTCGCCGCGAACGAACCGGGCCAGGGACTGCTGCCCACCTCGGCAGACGTGGCGCTGACGGTGACCCTGCGGTTCTGCCGGATGGCCAGCCGCGACGATTTCGCGCCTTTGCGCGTGTGCTTCGAGGCGGAACTGGACGACGCGACGACCCTGGCCCGATACCGCTCGTATTTCCGCTGCCCGGTGGAATTCGGGGCCGGGGAAAACGCGATGTACTTCGACACGGCCGCCCTGGACCGGCCCCTGCCTGCGGCCGACGACGCCCTGATCGCGGAGAACGAGAAGATCCTCCGACGCTATCTGAGGGAGATGGAGGCCGGCGACTTCAGCAACAAGGTGCGCCGGGCCCTGGCCGAGGCCCTGCCCTCAGGCCGGGTAACCGAAGAGGAGGTGGCGCAGCGGCTCAACCGAAGCGTCAGCTCGCTGCAGCGCTACCTGCGCGCGGAAGGCACCGGGTATCGGGAGATCCTCGAGCGGACCCGGGAACAACTGGCGCGCGACTACCTGGCTTCGGGAGAGCATCCCATTGCCGAGATCGCCTACCTGCTCGGCTACGCCGACCAGAGCACCTTCACGCGCGCCTTCAAACGCTGGACCGGCATGTCACCCGGCGCCTACGCCACCCAGGGAGGCTGAGCGGTGGTACTCAGGCGCGCGCGCCGGCCCGATCACGCGGCCTGTCGAGCTGCGGGTTCGGCGTCCTGGTCCGGACTGGCGGCGAGATCGCCCATCAACTCCGTCATGTCTTCCACCAGCGCTCCGAGCTGACGTACCGCCAGGGTGTAAAGGGTGGCGAAGTCGAAGCCTTCCGCGATGGCAGACTCCCGCAGACGGCTTATTTCCTTGCGACGGTACATATCCGGGGCGCGACTCTTAAGCACGCGGAGGATGCTGGAGATCAATACGTCCGGGCGATCTCCCTCGTCGTGGCGCTCACCGGCCGGGGTCAGCAAAATGCCCGGGGCCGTGGCATCGACGACCCAGCGGACCCGGTAACCCTGGGACAGGTACTGCACAAGATAACTGCGGTGGCCGCGGGTCAGCGGGCGCACGCCGAGCGTGTTGGGATCCCCATCGATCCAGCCCCGGGCCATCCGCAACTGGACGGTTTCGCTAATGCGGCGGATATCAGTATCCATGGTCATCGGTCTTTCCTCCAGGCTCACGCCGGTGCCAGCGCACCCGTGTTCGAGCTGAGGGCATGTTAGAGATCAGCGAAAGCCGGGGCTTGGCCCGGGCCGCCAATGTTTTTGCCAAAACGGTCAATCGCCGGAGGCAGTCTGCAAAAAAAGAGCCCCGCGGATGCGGGGCTCGGATGCCGGTTTCTTGCGACCGGTCTTTAGCGGCGCCGGCGGGCCACACCCGCGCCGATCAGGCCGAGGGCCAGCAGCCCCAGGGAGCCGGGCTCCGGGACTTCCGCATAACCCTCGATGATGTCGTTACCGCAGCTGGGTCCCCAATGCAGGGCGATGCCGTTGGCCAGGGACAGGTCGCTGCCGGTCAGGTCGATCATAAAAGTGAGGTGATCGTCATTCACGGTCCAGGTGCCGCCCGCCAGCTGGCTGCGGAAATTCGCCGCCTCGGGTGAGAGATCGACGGCGATCTCCTGGCCGTTGCGATAGGTCGCACCGCTCATGAAGTCCTCGGCCAGCAGGGCGCTGTCGTCATTGGAGCCGGTCAGGGCGTAGAGGGTGCCGTTACCACCATTCGCGTCCCAGCGGTTGTCCAAAGAGAACCCGTATTCCCACACCGTGCCGGTGACGTTGTCGTCATTCAGGTAGGGCGCTGAACCCTCAGGATTCCAGGCCGACGCCAGGAACAGGTCACCGTAGCCGATACCCATTCCATTGTGGGTGTAAGCGGAAAACAATCCGTCATCGGCGCGGCCGGCGAAGAGGGTGTAGATGTTGACGGTAAGGATGTTGCCGGCCTGGCTCAGTTCGGCGCGCATGACGTCAAACACGTTGGAGTTGCCGATCACATCGCCGTAGCCGTGATCGTCGCCGCCATGGTAACCGTCCTCGATCACGAGCGGATCGGCCTGGGCGGTCATGCACCAGGTCAGCAGCGCGGCGATGAATGCGGTCGTGTTCAAATTGATCTTCATAAACGCGTTTCCTGCATAACGAGAACTTGCTGTCTGATCAGAGAGAAGCATGATCCGTGCCAATTCAAAATATCTATTTATTTCAAATACTTAAATAAATTATCAACACACGATGTAAACGCCGCCGACAGCTTCGCGGCATCGGCCGATCCGGCGAGAGGAGAATTGTGACGGCCGTCACACTGCCGCCGCTTACGACCGGGTGCATGCCCGTTCCAGACAGGGATTCCGGCGAAAAGCTGTAAAAAATCGCGACAAGCTGCGGGTGCTTTTTGACATAAGCGCCCCCCCCGGGCGGCGGACAGCCTCCGGGGGGCCCCCAACCGGCCCTTATGTCACATGGGTCACACTCCGGCGACCTGCTCGCGCGTGGCGGTTTCTTACAGTGGCCACACCAGCAGGATGGTCGGCGTCGCCACCAGCACGATCAGTACCTCCAGCGGCAGACCCATGCGCCAATAATCGCCGAAACGGTAGCCGCCCGGCCCGAGGATGAGGGTGTTGTTCTTGTGGCCGATCGGGGTGAGGAAAGCGCAGGACGCGGCCACGGCCACGCCCATCAAGAACGGGTCGGGATTCACCTGGAGCCGGTCGGCGATCTCCAGCGCGATGGGCGCGGCGATCACCGCCGTGGCGGTGTTGTTCATGACGTCGGACAGGGTCATGGTGGTGGCGATCAGCAACACCAGAACCAGCACCGGGGAGACGTCGCCGGTCAGATGCAGGATCGATGCGGCGATCATCTCGGTCCCGCCGCTGGTCTCGAGCGCGACGCCCAGCGGGATCATCGAGCCCAGCAGCACGATCACCGGCCAGGCTACCGATTCGTAGACATGGCGCAGCGGGACGATATTCAGGAACACCATCGACACCACCGTCGCCGCCAGAGCGATAGGAAGATCGATGACACCGAAGCTCGCGAGGCCGATGGCGGCAGCGAAGATACCGACCGCCAGGGGAGCCTGATGTCGCTGGGTGACCTGCAGGCCCCTCTCGGCCAGGGAAAGACAGCCGAGCCAGCCGGCGATATCCGCCAGGCGTTCGCTGGGTCCCAGCAGCAGGAGCACATCGCCGGCCTGGATCTCCAGCCTGCGCACCCGCTCGCTGAAGCGCTTGCCCTGGCGGGAGACACCGACCAGCAGCACGCCCTGGCGGCCCAGCAGCCGGAGCGACATGGCGGACCGACCCTCGATGCGCGCCTCGGACGGCACCACGACTTCCAGCATCGCCAGGTCTTCCTCGTTCGCGTCATCGTCTCGCGGGCTTTTCGACTGGTAACTCAGGCCCAGCGCGCCGACGACTTCATCAATTGCCGACGGGCTGGCCTGCAGGATGAGCGTATCTCCGGCCCGGATCTCCGCCCGGCGCGCCATCCCGGGCAGCCGCTTGCCCCGCCGGACCAGACCGATGACGACGGCGTCGTGTTCCTCCACGTCCTCGTCCAGATCACGGACCTTTCGTCCGATGGTGGGGGAGCCCTCCGGCACCTGCACCTCGGCCACATAGGACCCGAGTGCCGCCAATTCTTGGCCGCTGTCCTTGCGGCTGGCGGCGTCCGGGATCAGCCGCCACCCGATCGTGGCGATGAAGGCCAGACCTGCGAGGGTGCAGGCCAGTCCGACCGGGGCGAAATCGAACATACGGTAGGACTCGCCCAGGGCCTGCTCGCGGAACGCCGCGATGACGATGTTGGGAGGTGTGCCGATCAGAGTGATCATGCCGCCGAGGATGGTGGCGAAGGACAGCGCCATCAGCGTCAGCGAGGGGCTGCGTTTCGCCCGGGCGGCGGCCTTCAGATCCACCGGCATCAGCAGGGTCAGAGCGGCGACGTTGTTCATCACCGCGGACAGCGCGGCGGAGAAGCCGGCCATGATGGCGATATGCGTGGACAGCTTGCGGGAACTGTCGACGATGTGGCGCGCGACCATGTCGATGGCGCCGGAGTTGGACAGACCGCGGCTGGCGATGAGCACCAGCGCGATGATGACGGTCGCCGGATGGCCGAAACCGGAGAAGGCCTGAGAGACCGGAACCACACCTGTGAGTACCGCCACCACCAGGGCGGAGAATGCGACCAGGTCGTAGCGCCAGCGTCCCCATATCAGCAATACGAAGACGAGGAAGAGCAGCGCGAACAGCGTGATCAGTTTGATATCCAAGTTCGTTCCGCCCGTTGTCCGATATCAGAACCGGTCCAGGGCATAGTCCTCCATGTCCATGGCCCCCGCCTGGCCGAGCACCCGATCCGCGACCAGCCGCCCACAGCCGGCCGCCATGGTCCAGCCCAGGGGTCCCTGCCCCGTATTGAGGAACAAGCCGGCGATCGGGCTCGGACCCAGGATCGGGACCCCGTCCGAGGAGACCGGCCTGAAACCGCACCAGGGCTCGACCGTGGATGGATCCAGCCGCTGCGCGAAGGCCGGATAGATCTCCCGCAGGAGGTCCAGCAGATTCTGCACTCGCCGGGGCGTCAGACGGTCGTCGTATCCGGTGAACTCGGCGGTGCCCGCCACGCGTATGCGATCGCCGAGCGGCGTCACCGCGGTATGCAGATGGTCGTCCGACACCGGGATGCGCGGCCCATCGTGCCAGTCTCCACGCGGCACGGTGATGGAATAGCCCTTGACCGGACGTACCGGCACGCGCACGCCGACACCGCGCGCCAGCAACGGCGTATAGCTCCCGGCCGCCAGCACCACGGCGTCCGCCTCCATCGTCTCTTCGGTGTCGCAGTCGGCGGGCCGTCCGCGGATTCCCTGCGCCCTACCGTCTCGTGTCTCGATGCCGCGGACGTCGAAACCGAATCGGAAACTCACGCCCCGCTCCGCCGCGCGCTTTGCCAGCTCGGTCGTGAATCGATGCGCGTCGCCGCTCTCGTCGCCGTGATAATGGATGCCGCCCACGATCTTTGCGGAGACCGGTGCCAGCGCCGGCTCGGCGGCGACGACACCGTCGGCATCCAGCAGTCGATAGGCGACGCCGTGCTCCGCCAGGCTGGCCGCCAATGACGCGGCCCGGTCCAGCGAAGCCCGGTCCCGGCAGGCCCGCAGAGTGCCCCGGGCGGCGCCGTCGTATTCGAGTTCCAGCTCGTCGCGCAGTCGTCGCAGCTCCGACAGCGAATACAGGGCCAGACGGACATTCCTGACCGTGTTGCGTCGGAACGATCCAGGACGGGATTGACGGAGAAAGCTGACGCCCCAGCCGGCCAGACCCGGCAGGGCGCTCGGACGCAACAGCATGGGCGCGTCCTCCCGGCCGATCCAGCGCAGGATGTGCCAGAACGTGCCCGGCGCATTCCATGGATCGGCCATGCTCGGCGTCAGCATCCCCGCGTTGGCGAAGCTGGTCTCCATCGCCGCCCCGGGGGCCCGATCGACGACTGTGACCTCGGCACCACTGCGGCACAGATACCAGGCTGTCGTCGTGCCTGCCAGACCGGCGCCTATGACGATAACGCGCATGGGCTCAGGGACCGGCGGCGGCTGGAATGCGGATGATCACGCCTCTTATTATGCGTGATCGCTCGCCGCTCCGGGGGCGTTGTCTGCCGGACTCAGCGCCTGTTGCTGATCACAAGATGCTCACCCCAAGACGCTGACCGCGGCCGGGGCTTCGGCAGAGACATTCAGCGCCCGATCCAGACCCCGGCTCAGATCCGCGACCAGGTCTTCCGGATGCTCGATGCCGATGGACAGACGCAAGAGGTTGTCACCGATCCCGGCGCGCTCACGAGCCTCTGGCTCCATGGCGGAATGGGTCATTGTGGCGGGGTGCGCCACCAGGCTCTCGACGCCGCCCAGTGACTCCGCCAGGAAGAAATGCTCCAGCCCTTCCAGCAGAGCCACAACCTCGGCCTCACCCCCCGCCAGCTCGAAGCTGATCATGGCGCCGAAGCCCGCCTGCTGACGCGCGGCGATGGCGTGACCCGGATGATCCGCGAGACCGGGATAATAGACTTTCGACACGGCCGGATGCTCACACAGCAGATCGACGACCGCGCGCGCGTTTTCTTCGTGAGATCGCAGGCGCGCGTGCAGCGTGCGCAGCCCGCGCAGAGTCAGGAAGCTGTCGAAGGGCGCGCCCGTCAGGCCGAGACAGTTACCCCACCAGGCCACTTCCTCCTGCAGCGCGTCGCTGGCCGCCACCACCACGCCGCCGACCACATCGCTGTGGCCATTGAGATACTTGGTGGTGGAATGGACCACCAGATCGGCGCCATGGTCGATCGGCCGCTGCCAGCCCGGTGACAGGAAGGTGTTGTCCGCGACCAGAATCGACTCATGTCGCCGGCAACGCCGGGCGATGTCAGCGATGTCGGTGATCCGCAGCAGCGGGTTGCTCGGCGTCTCGGTCAGTACCAGTCGCGGGGCCTGGGCAAACGCCCGGTCCAGGGCCTCGGGATCGGTCTGGTCGACGAATTCGACCCGGAAGTGCCCCCGCCGCGACAAGGCGGTGAGCAGGCGATGGGTACCCCCGTAGCAGTCATGGGGCGCGATCATCAGCTCGTCGGGTCGCAGCAGATGACAGATGAGGGTCAAAGCGCCCATGCCGGAGCTGGTGACGGTGGCACCGACGCCGCCCTCGAGACTGGCCAGCGCGTCGGCCAGAGCATCCCGGGTCGGGTTGCCGGAGCGCGTGTAATCGTAAGGTCCCTTGCGGTCAAAACCCTCGAATTCATAGGTCGAGGTCAGATACAGCGGCGGCACGACCGCGCCGAACTGCCCGTCACCTCCCAGGCCCGAACGCACCGCGCGGGTGATTTGACGGATGGTGTCGCTCATGAGTGTCTGCCCTCCAGGGCCTCGTTGAACAGGGGGATCAGGGTCGCGTCCTCCTTCAGGAACGCGTCGTGCCCGAACTCCGAATCGATCTCGATCAGGCGGCTGGGACCGCCCAGACGCGCGGCCAGCTGCCGGATCTGCGTCACCGGCACGAGCTGGTCCTGGCGCACCGCGACCAGCGTCGTCGGTACCGTGACGTCGGCCGGATTGGTGTGCTGCAGGTCGATGGATTCCGACAGACACAGGAATGACTCCGGCGACACCCGGGCGGCAAAATCGGCGCCGCGGGCATCCAGATAATCCTCTACCGGGAATCGGAAACCATCGGCCGTGGCCGCGGGCATGCTGGAGAAGCGTCTGGCGAATTCGTCCGGCGACCGATAGGTGGTCATGGCCAGCCCGCGTGCCAGCGCCAGGCCCTCGCGGGCATTGCCCTGGCGCAGTCCCAGGCGGACGATCCGCCGCTGGATGCTGCGCCAGGCCGTCGCCAGCGGATGAGCCTCCTCCGCGGCGCTGACCACCAGCAAATTTTCGAGACGCTCGCCATGCTCCGCGGCCAGGGCCAGGGCGACCATCCCGCCGTATGAGGCACCGACGGCCCCATGCAGACGCCTGATACCCAGGTGGTCCAGCAGGTGGATCAGCAGCGAGACCTGGTCCCGGGTGCTGACGCTGGGAAACGGGGATCGCTGATGCGTACCCGGGCGCGGTCCGGTGGTGCCGTCACTCCCGCCCAGGTAATCGAAACTCAACACCCGGTAGCGTGCCGTGTCGACGCCGAGACCGTCTCCGACCAGCGCCGGCCACCAGCCTGGATCGGCGGCGCTCACTGTGCTGACTCGACGGTGGGCGGAGATGCCGCCCAACACCACGACCACCGGCGCCCCGGCCGGACCGGTCATTCGCCAGGCGATGTCCACGGCCGGCAGCCGGCCGCCCAGGGACAGCTCCAGGCCCCCGGCCAGATGCAGTACATCGTCGGTGAATTCGGTCAGCGGCTCACGCGCGGCGGTGGCCGCCGCAGCAGCGCCATGGGCAGTGGTCATCGATACGGTCCTCCAGCATGGCTCCCATCGGGGAGCGTGATTTCCTCAGCGGGAAATTCTGCGGAGTGACCGGGGTGAGAAGGGTCGCGTCCTTCCGCCTGGAGCCCAGGGGCTACGCCACCTCTCATCTGTCGGTAGCGGCGTCTGTAAACCGGCCGCTCTCCGCAGGAATTGGCACCAGGTCGGAGTGGTTAGCTCCGATGGTTGCCCCGGCATCAAAGGGCCTGTCCCTCCGCCGGTCTCGATGAGTGTCTGTTAATGAAACACGGCTCCGGGCTCAGGTCAAGCACCGGGTTCGGGTTTCTCTATCCGCGCCTCGCGGTCCGTCGTCCTCTTATCGATCGTGTCGTCTCAATCCTGTCGTCTCAATCGTCCCGTCGCTGTCGTATCGTCTTCGCGTCGGCTTGCCCGCTCAGGCGATCGCGCGGACATGCGTATCTCCCTTCAACAATGCGACAACGCCGGCCGTGGCCTGGGCGGTAGACACGGCGCGGGCGCGCCCCGCCGCCAGGTCCGGGGGCAGCAGGCCCGCATCGATGGCGCCCGAGACGGCGCTCTCGACCGCGCGGGCCTCGCGCTCGAGTCCGAGGGAATGACGCAACAACAGGGCCACGCTCAGGATGGTGCCGAAGGGATTGGCGATACCCTTGCCGGCGATGTCCGGCGCGGAACCGTGGATCGGCTCGTAAAGACCCGGACCGTCGGTCGACAGCGACGCCGACGGCAGCATACCCAGAGATCCGGTGATCACCGAGGCCTCGTCGGTGAGGATGTCGCCGAACATGTTCTCGGTGACGACCACGTCGAACCGCCTCGGCTGCTGGATCAGGTACATGGCCGCAGCATCGACCAGCATGTGTTCGAGACTCACCGCCGGGAACTCCTCGGCGACGATGCGATCAGTGATCTCGCGCCACAGTCTCGAGGTCTCCAGCACGTTGGCCTTGTCCACCGAGACCAGCCGGCGCTTGCGCGTGAGGGCCAGCTCGCAGGCCAGGCGGACGACGCGCTCGATCTCGGCCACCGAGTAGCTGCAGACGTCGCTGGCGCCGTCGGGATCCCTGCGCTTGGCGCCGAAATAGATCCCGCCCGTCAGCTCCCGCACAAAACAGATATCGACACCCTCCAGCAACTCGGCGCGCAACGGCGAGGCCGCCGACAGGCGCCGGTCGGGTACGATCGGACGCAGGTTGGCGAATACGCCCAGCGCCTGCCGCAGTTGCAGCAGACCCTGCTCGGGCCGCACCGGGGCACCGGGATCGGACCATCTGGGTCCGCCCACCGCGCCCAGCAGCACCGCATCGGCGTCGCGGCACAGGGCTTCTGTGGCCGGCGGCAGGGGTTTGCCGGTTGCGTCGATGGCGGCGCCACCGATGGCAGCCTCGCGAAGTTCGAAGGCGTGGCCGAAATGTTCGCCAACTGCTGCCAGGACGGCAGCGCCGGCCCGACATACTTCGGGGCCGATGCCGTCGCCGGGCAACAGGGCGATCAGGGCCTTCATGCCCGTCCCGCCTCGAAACACTCGATCTCCGGCATCCTCGATAACAGGTAGCCCAGCGGGTCGATGCCGTTCAACAGGCAGTAACGGGCGAACGGCTCCACCTCGAAGCTCGTATCGATGCTGCCTCCGGCCTCGAGACGGGAGGCCTCCAGATCGATCGTGACCTCCGCGCCGGGATGATTCATCAACCATTCGTGCACATCCGCCGGCACCACCAGAGCAAGCAGCCCGTTACGCAGCGCGTTGCCGCGGAAGATGTCCGCGATCTCGGTACTGATCACCGCGCGGAATCCGTAGTCCAGCAGGGCCCAGGGCGCATGCTCCCGTGACGAGCCACAACCGAAGTTGCGGCCGGCGACCAGCACTTCACAGCCGGTGGCGGCCGCTTGGTTGAGCACGAAGTCGGGACGCGGCCGTCCGTCCTCGTCGAAACGCCAGTCGTGGAACAGACAGCGGCCCAGACCATCGCGCTGGGTCGTGGTGAGGAAACGCGCCGGGATGATCTGGTCGGTGTCGATATTCTCGACCGGCAGCACCGCGGTGCGCGAGCGGATGATGTCCAGCCCGGCACTCATGCGATACGCCGGGTCTGTCCCAGCATGGGACGGGGATCGGCGACGGCGCCGGCAACTGCCGAGGCCGCGGCCGTCAGCGGGCTCGCCAGCAGAGTGCGCGCGCCCGGGCCCTGACGGCCCTCGAAATTGCGGTTGCTGGTGCTGACCACGTATTGCCCGGGCGCGGCCCGGTCGCCGTTCATGGCGATACAGAGGGAACAGCCGGACTCGTGCCATTCGGCGCCCGCCGCGGCGAACACCTTATCCAGACCCTCGGCTTCGGCCGCGGCCTTGACCTGTTGCGAGCCCGGCACGATTACGGCCCGCACACCGGGCGCCACGGAGCGGCCGCGCAGCACCTCAGCCGCCTGGCGCAGATCGCTGAGCCGGGCGTTGGTGCAGCTGCCGATAAACACCATGTCCACCGGCTGCCCATGGATCGCCTGGCCCGGTTCCATACCCATGTAGGCCAGCGCTTCACGCTGCTTGGCACTGACCGCGGCGGGTAAGCGATCGTCGACGGAAGTGACCATGCCCGGGTCGGTGCCCCAGGTGATCTGCGGGGCCAGGGAACCCGCATCCAGTTCCAGCTCCCGGTCGAAGACGGCGCCGTCGTCCGTGCACAGCGCCCGCCAATTTCGCACCGCGCGATCCCAGGCGCCGCCGACGGGTGCCATGGGCCGCCCGGCCAGATATTCGAAAGTGGTATCGTCCGGCGCCACCATGCCGGCCCGGGCGCCGGCTTCGATGGACATGTTGCACAGGGTCATGCGCTCATCCATGGACAGGGCGCGGATGGCGGGCCCCCGGTATTCGATCACGTGGCCGGTGCCGCCATCGACGCCCAGACGCTCGATGATGGCCAGCACCAGGTCCTTGGCGGTCACGCCCGGGCCGAGCTGCCCGGACACGTTTACCGCCAGCGCTCGCGGCCGGCGCTGGAGCAGGCATTGGGTGGCGAGCACATGCCCCACCTCGGTCGTGCCGATGCCGAACGCCAGCGCGCCGAAGGCGCCATGGGTCGTGGTATGGCTGTCGCCGCAGACGATGGTCATGCCGGGACGGCTGGCGCCCTGCTCCGGGCCGATCACGTGGACGATCCCGCGGCGCTCGCTGCCGATACCGAACAGAGGGATGTCGAA
>CBDTYJ010000053.1:0-12344 GCA_965364575.1 uncultured Gammaproteobacteria bacterium | reverse complement strand
TGCGCAGGTCGGCCCGGTCCTTGTCGGTGAGGGCGCGCGCCGACAGGCCGCCGCCAAGACGGTTGATACCCTTGTTGTCCGACAACACCCCGCCCACGTCGACGGTGCAGACCACCCGCGGCCCCTCGACGGCATCGACCGTCAGAGTGATGGCGCCGTCATTCAGCAGCAGCACGTCGCCGGAAGAGACATCTTCGGGCAACTCCTTGTAAGTGACGCCCACCGCGTGTCGATCGCCGGCGTCCGCCGCCAGCCCCGCGTCGAGGACGAAACGATCGCCCTCCTCGAGGGTGACCGAACCGTCACGGAATCGCTCGGTACGGATCTTGGGGCCCTGCAGATCACCCAGCACCGCCACGTCCTCGCCGACCCGGGCGGAGACTGCGTGGATCATCTCGACTCGCTTGCGGTGATCTTCCGGGCTACCGTGGGAAAAATTGATCCGGACCACATCGACGCCGGCCCGGAACAGGGATTCGAGAACCTCCGGGTTGTCCGTGGCGGGCCCGAGCGTGGCGACGATCTTGGTACGCTTCTTCTTTTCTCTCACGGAGTTCCTCGGGTTGCCCGGCCTGGCTGTAATGTGAGGCATGCGTGTTGTGGGCGGGAATCGCCCGGCCTAGCCAGCCGAGCGCTCGGCGAGCATGGCCACGGCCGGCAGCGTCTTGCCCTCGAGGAATTCAAGGAACGCCCCGCCACCGGTAGAAATGTAAGAGACGCGGTCGGCGATCCCGAACTTGTCCAGCGCGGCCAGCGTGTCGCCGCCGCCAGCGATGGAAAAAGCGCTACTGTCCGCAATAGCCTCTGCCAGCGCGCGGGTACCGTCAGCGAAGGCGGGGAATTCGAACACGCCCACAGGCCCGTTCCAGACGATCGTGCCGGCCTGGCGGAGCAACTCCCCGTAGTGAGCCTCGGTTTCTGGCCCCACGTCCAGGATCATCTCGTCAGGGCCGACCTCGGCGGCCTGCCGCACGGTCGCGCTGGCGGTCTCGGCGAACTCCTCACCGACGCGCACGTCAGTGGGCACAGGGATGGTCGCGCCCCCGGCCCGCGCCTTCTCGATCAGATCCGCAGCCGCCTGGACCAGATCCGGTTCGTACAGGGACTTGCCAACATCGTGGCCCTGGGCGGCGAGGAAGTTGTTGGCGATGCCGCCTCCCACGATGAGCTGATCCACTTTCTCCACCAGCCGCTCCAGAACGGTGAGCTTGGTGGAGACCTTGGATCCGCCGACGATGGCGACCAGCGGCCGGGCGGGTTCCTCCAGCGCTCGCGACAGGGCGTCGAGTTCCCCGCTCAGCAGCGGCCCTGCGCAGGCGACCGGCGCGTAGCGGGCCACCCCATGGGTGCTGGCCTGGGCGCGGTGCGCGGTGCCGAATGCATCCATCACGAAGATATCGCACAGGGCCGCCATCCTTTTCGACAGGCCTTCGTCGTCCTTCTTCTCACCCGGGTTGAAGCGCACATTCTCGCAGAGCACTACCTGGCCTGGCTCGGCCTGGACCCCATCCAGCCACTCCGCTTCCAGCCGCACCGGCTGGCCGAGCAGCGTCTCGAGGTGGGCCGCGACCGGAGCCAGCGAGAATTCCGGATCGAACTGGCCCTCGGTGGGTCGCCCCAGGTGAGACATGATCATCACCGCTGCACCGGCGTCGAGAGCGGCGCGGACCGTGGGCAGCGCGGCACGGATGCGGGCGTCACTGGTGACCTTGCCATCCTTGACCGGCACGTTGAGATCTTCCCGGATCAGCACGCGTTTACCGGCGAGATCCAGGTCCTGCATGCGCAGAATTTTCATGCGGCGCCCCCCGGCCAGCGACTCAGGCGTTCATCAATGCGATCGTGGTATCCAGCATGCGGTTTGAGAAACCCCACTCGTTGTCATACCAGGAGCAGACCTTGACCAGGTTGCCCTCGGCGACGCGGGTCAGGTGGGATTCGTAGATAGAAGACCTCGGATCGTGGTTGAAATCGATGGAGACCAGCGGCCCGTCGTTGTATCCGAGGATGTTCTTCAGCGCGCCCTCGGAAGCCTTGCGCAGGATGCCGTTGATCTCGTCGGCGCTGGTGTCCCTCGCGGCCTCGAAAGTGAGATCTACCATGGACACGTTCGGGGTCGGCACGCGGATCGCGAAACCGTCCAGACGCCCGGCCAGTTCCGGCAGCACCAGACCCACTGCAGCTGCGGCGCCAGTCTTTGTCGGGATCATCGACAGGGCCGTAGCTCGGGCCCGGCGCAGATCGCTGTGGTAAACATCGAGCAACTTCTGGTCATTGGTGTAGGAGTGGATGGTGGTCATCAGCCCTTTGACCACGCCGATCTCCTGGTGCAGCGGCGATACCAGCGGCGCCAGGCAATTGGTGGTGCAGGAGGCATTCGAGATCACCGTGTCGCTGGACTTGAGGATTCCGTGATTGACGCCATAGACCACCGTGGCGTCGACGTCCTTGCCGCCGGGCGCCGAAATGATCACCTTCTTGGCGCCACCGGACACGTGAGCCGAGGCGGCCTCCTTGGTGCGGAACAGACCGGTGCATTCGAGCACCACGTCCACGCCCAATTCCTTCCACGGCAGCTTGGCCGGATCGCGTTCCGCGAACACGCGCATGCGGTCGCCGTTGACGATTATGTCGTCGCCCTCTACCTCGACCGTGCCCGGGAACTTACCGTGGACCGAGTCGTAGCGGGTCAGGTGGGCATTGGTGTCGGAATCGCCCAGGTCATTGATCGCGACGATGTCGATCTCGCCGGTCCGGCCCGACTCGTGGAGGGCGCGCACGATGCAGCGACCGATGCGACCATAACCGTTGATACCCACTTTGATAGCCATGAAATTTCCTCCTGAGCCAGACACGAGGCGACCTTTTCCGGGCCGCGTATTACTAGAAGTCTAATCGAGTTCGGTGGCAGTTTTCCTGACGTTTGACACGGTGAAGCCGAATTTTTCGAAAACCTCGCCGGCGGGAGCGGATTCTCCGAACCGGTCCAGACCGAGCACCGCTCCCTGACCACCCACATAGCGCCACCAGAGCCCCGAGGCGCCTGCCTCGATGGCCACTCTGCGGGTGACGGCCGGCGGTAGCACCTGCTCGCGATAGCTTGCCTCCTGGGCGTCGAAAACCTCGGTGCATGGCATGGACACGACCCGGACCCGCTGTCCCTCTGCCGCCAATTCGCTGGCAGCCGCCACGGCCAACCCGACTTCCGAGCCACTGGCGATCAGGATCAGTTCGGGATCTCCGTCGCTGTCCATCAGCACGTAGCCGCCGCGGCCGATGTCTTCGATCTGCTGCCGGGTGCGGGTCTGAAACGGAAGGCCCTGGCGGGAGAACACCAGGGCATGGGGCGTGGACTTGCTCTCGATAGCCCGGCGCCAGGCTACCGCGGTCTCCACCGTATCGCAGGTCCGCCATACGTTGAGATTCGGGATCAGCCGCAGGCTCGAAAGATGCTCGACGGGCTGATGGGTCGGTCCATCCTCGCCGAGACCGATCGAGTCATGGGTGTAGACGAAGATGACAGGGCGCCGCATCAGGGCGGCCATCCTCACCGCGTTGCGCGCATAATCGGAAAACACGAGGAAGGTGGCGCCGTAGGGGATGAATCCGCCGTAAAGGCTTAGCCCGTTGAGGATCGCCGACATGCCGAATTCGCGCACGCCGAAGTAGAGGTAGTTACCGTCGGCATCTTCGCGGCTGACGGGGGAGGATCCGCTCCAGAACGTGTTGTTGGAGCCGGTCAGATCGGCGGAGCCACCGATGAGTTCCGGCAGCGCCGGGCCGAAAGCCTCCAGGGCCATCTCGGAAGACTTGCGGGTCGCCACGTTTCCGCCTTCGCCGGCCAACCTTGCCACGGCGGCGTCCGCAAAGGTGCTCCAATCCGCCGGGAGTTCGCCCTGCCAGCGTCGCGTCAGTTCCGCCGCCTGCTCCGGATACGCCTCGGCATAGGCATCGAAGCGCCGCTGCCAGCCATCTTCCGCCTCGGCCCCGGCTGCGCGTGCGTCCCAGCCGGCACGGATGTCATCGGGAATCTCGAACGGCGGGTAGGACCAGCCGATGTTCTCCCGGGTCCTTGCGACTTCTTCCGCGCCGAGGGCGGCGCCGTGGGTCGCCTCCGTGCCCTGCTTGCCGGGCGAGCCCCATCCGATCACCGTCTTGCAGCAGACGATAGTGGGCCTGTCCGTGCGGGAGCGGGCCTCTTCGATGGCGGCTCTGATGGCCTTCGGATCATGGCCGTCCACGTCGCGGATCACGTGCCAGCCGTAGGCTGCGAAGCGTTGCGGGGTGTCATCGGTGAACCAGCCGCGGACATCACCATCGATGGAGATGCCGTTGTCGTCGTAGATGGCGATCAACTTGCCCAGTCCCAGCGTGCCGGCCAGTGAACAGGCCTCGTGGGAGATGCCCTCCATCAGACAGCCGTCACCGGTGAAGACATAAGTGTAGTGATCGATGACCTCATGGCCGGGACGGTTGTACTTCGCCGCCAGGATGCGCTCGCCCAGCGCCATGCCCACGGCGTTGGCGAGTCCCTGCCCGAGTGGACCCGTCGTGGTTTCGATACCCAGCTCCGGCTCGTACTCCGGGTGCCCCGCGGTGCGCTGTCCCAGCTGTCGGAACGCCTTGAGTTCGTCGATACCCAGGTCGTATCCGGTCAGATGCAGCACTGCGTAGAGCAGCATCGAGCCGTGACCGTTGGAGAGAACGAAGCGGTCCCGATTGGGCCAGCGGGGATTCGCAGGATTGTGAACGAGGAAGTCGTTCCAGAGGACTTCAGCGATATCGGCCATGCCCATGGGCATCCCGGGATGGCCGGAGTTGGCCTGTTGGACAGCGTCCATGCTGAGGGCCCGGATAGCGTTGGCGAGAGCTCTGCGATCAGGCATGTGGGCTCCTGGAAGAGGGGAAAACCTTAATTTTCCGGGATGCGGACCCGCGCGGCAAGGGACGGCAACGGATGGTCCCGGCGTCGGGACGGTATCAGTCCTCGCGCCACTTGATCGAGCAGCCGATGCTCGGCACCTGTGTCTCCGGCCCGTGGCCGGTTCGGGCTACCAGGGCCATGGCGTCGAACAGCTCCCTCGGAGCTTCGGGCGGCGGCGACTGGATGCCGCCGCCGTCGATCCGGCCGCGATACTGCAGGCCCAGGTCGGCGTCGTATCCGAAAAAATCCGGCGTGCATACGGCGCCATAGGCGCGCGCGACGGCCTGGCTCTCATCGAACAGATAGGGGAAGGGGAACCGCTTTTCTTCGGCCAGTCTCGCCATATGTTCCGGCCCGTCCTGAGGGTACCGGCTGACATCGTTGGGCATGATGGCGACGCTGGCCACGCCGAGATCGGCCAATTCGCGCGTGTCCCGCAGCAATCGGTCCAGCACCGCTTTGACATAAGGACAGTGATTGCAGATGAACATGATCAAGGTGCCGCGCTCGCCCCGGCAGTCCTGCAGGGTCCGGATCCGGCCAGCGGTGTCGGGAAGGGAGAAATCCGGCGCGGCGGCGCCAAAATCACATACGGGGGTCTCGGTGGCAGCCATGGGGGCTCCGTGCGGCGTATCGCCGCTTTATGGTGAATCCAGGCCGAAAGAGAAATCCGGAACTGAAAGACACAATTATACTCTGTATAATCTCCGTTCTTTTACCGCCGGGAACGTCTTCGACATGACTGCAGCCTACATTTTCACCTCAGAATCGGTTTCGGAAGGTCATCCGGACAAGATCGCGGATCAGATCTCCGACGCAGTGCTCGACGCAATCCTCGCCGAGGACCGCGGTGCACGGGTGGCCTGCGAGACCATGGTCAAGACCGGCATGGTCGTCGTGGCCGGTGAGATCACGACCAGCGCCTGGGTCGATCTGGAAGATCTGGCCCGCAAGACCATCCTGGAGATAGGCTACGACAGTTCCGATGTCGGTTTCGACGGCGCCACCTGCGCCGTGCTCAACGCCATCGGCAAGCAATCCCAGGACATTGCCATCGGCGTCGATCGCGACGAGCAGCGCTCCCAGGGCGCCGGCGACCAGGGCATGATGTTCGGCTATGCCAGCAACGAGACCGATGTGCTGATGCCGGCGCCGATTACCTACGCCCACCGGCTGGTGCGCCGCCAGGCGGAGGAGCGCAAGCGCGGCACTCTGCCCTGGCTGCGCCCGGATGCGAAGAGCCAGGTGACCCTGCGCTACGAGGACGGCAAGCCGGTCGGCGTCGACGCGGTTGTCCTCTCGACCCAGCACGATCCGGAGATACAGCAGTCGGATCTGCGCGAGGCGGTGATGGAGACCATCATCCTGCCGACGCTGCCGTCGGAATGGATCCACAACGACACGCGCTTCCACATCAACCCCACAGGCCGCTTCGTTGTCGGGGGCCCGGTGGGGGACTGCGGCCTGACCGGCCGCAAGATCATCGTCGACACCTACGGCGGGATGGCCCGGCATGGCGGTGGCGCATTCTCCGGCAAGGACCCGTCCAAGGTCGACCGCTCTGCCGCCTACGCGGCCCGCTATGTGGCCAAGAACATCGTCGCCGCCGGACTGGCCGAACGCTGCGAGATCCAGCTCTCCTACGCCATCGGCGTCGCGGAACCGACTTCGGTCAATATCGAGACCTTCGGCACCGGCAAGGTGGCGGACGAAAAACTGATTGCGCTGGTCCGGCAACATTTCGACCTCACGCCCTTCGGCATCGTCGAAATGCTGGATCTGCTCAAACCCGTATACCAAAAGACGGCAGCCTATGGCCATTTCGGTCGCGAAGACGCGGAACTGAGCTGGGAACGGACCGACAAGGCCGAGCTGCTGCGCGTGGACGCCGCCGCCTGATCGATCAGGCCGGAAGCGAAATCAAAGGATTAAAGGAGAACCTGATGAGCCAAACCGCACACGTACTGAATCCGGATTACAAGGTTGCCGACATCGGCCTGGCCGACTTCGGGCGCAAGGAAATCGCCATTGCCGAGACCGAGATGCCGGGGCTGATGGCTCTGCGAGAGGAATACGCCGACCACAGACCCCTGGCCGGGGCCCGCATCGCCGGCTGCCTGCACATGACCATCCAGACGGCGGTCCTGATCGAGACCCTGGTGGAGCTCGGCGCCGAGGTGCGCTGGTCTTCGTGCAACATCTTCTCGACCCAGGACCATGCCGCGGCGGCAGTGGCGGCGGCGGGTATCCCCGTGTTCGCCTGGAAGGGCGAGACCGAGGAGGATTACTGGTGGTGTGTCGAGCAGACCATCGTCGGGTCCGATACGTGGCGCCCGAATCTGTTGCTGGATGACGGAGGCGACCTGACCCAGCTGATGCACGACAAGTATCCGGAGCTGCTCGAAGAGGTCCGTGGGCTCTCCGAGGAGACCACGACTGGCGTGCAGCGGCTCTACGACATGGAGCGGGCCGGCCTGCTCAAAGTCCCCGCCATCAACGTCAACGACTCGGTAACGAAGTCGAAGTTCGACAACCTGTACGGCTGCCGCGAGTCGCTGGTGGACGCCATCAAGCGCGCTACCGACGTCATGATCGCCGGCAAGATCGGCGTCGTCTGCGGCTACGGCGACGTCGGCAAGGGCAGTGCGCAGGCGCTGCGGGCTCTGGGGGCGACGGTCTGGGTCACGGAGATCGATCCCATCTGCGCACTGCAGGCCGCGATGGAGGGTTACCGGGTCGTGACGCTGGACGATGTCTGCGACAAGGCGGACATCTTCGTCAGCGCCACCGGCAACACCAACGTCATCACCATGGCGCACATGGAGAAGATGCGCGACCAGGCCATCGTCTGCAATATTGGCCACTTCGACAACGAGATCGAGGTCGACGCCCTGCGCAAGCTGGATTGGGACAACATCAAGCCCCAGGTCGACCACGTAATCTTCCCCGACGGCAAGCGGCTGATCCTGCTGGCCGAGGGCCGGCTGGTAAACCTCGGCTGCGGCACGGGTCATCCCAGCTATGTCATGTCCGCTTCATTCACCAACCAGGTGCTGGCGCAGATCGACCTGTGGAAGAATCCGGACAAGTACGAGCGCCGGGTCTACGTGCTGCCGAAGCATCTGGACGAGAAGGTGGCGCGGCTGCACCTGATGCGCGTCGGTGCCAAGCTCACGGAGCTGAGCAAGGCCCAGGCCGACTACATCGGAGTCAGGGTCGAGGGTCCGTACAAGCCGGAGTATTATCGCTACTAGGCGACGCTCTCCGGATCGATCCGGAGGAAAGGCCCCGGCATGACGCCGGGGCTTTTTTTATCCCGGGATCAGCGCTTCAGTGCCAGGCTCAGGCCATCGCCGATGGGGATGAGGCTGATATCCACCCGCTCGTCCCCATGCAGGAGCCGGTTGAATTCGGCCAGGGCCCGGCTGTCCGGGTCATCGGGCTCGGCGAGCCGGCCAGACCAGAGGGTGTTATCCACCGCGATCAGGCCGCCGGGCCGGAGCAGCTCGAGGCTCTTCTCGTAGTAGGCCGTGTAGTTACCCTTGTCGGCATCGATAAACGCGAAGTCGAAACTCCCGGCCTGGCCCTGGCCGAGCAGTTCCTCGAGAGTATCCAGGGCCGGCGCCAGCCGCAGCTCGATCTTGCCGGCGACGCCGGCCTTGTCCCAGAACTCGCGGGCGATGCGGGTGAATTCCTCGCTGATGTCGCAGGCAATCACGCGGCCGTCCGCAGGCAGGGCCAGCGCGACAGCGAGGCTGCTGTAACCGGTAAAGACCCCGATCTCCAGACAACGCCGGGCTCCGAGCAGCCGCACCAGAAGAGCCATCAGCTGCCCCTGCTCCGGGGAAATCTGCATGTTCACCTGGGGATGATCCGCGGTCCGGCGCCGCAGCTCTGCCAGCACCGGCGCCTCACGCAGCGAGACCTCCAGGATGTAGCGATAGATCTGATCGGTGACGGCGATGGTCTGATTGGACACTTTCGGATCTCCGGATTCTCGGTAGACGACGGCACAGGGTACACTAGGGCCGCCCGCGGCCAGGCCGAAACCGACCATGACCACTGCCAGAACGGTCCTCGATATCCTCCAGCTCACGGACCCCCATCTTTTCGCGGATCCGGAGACCCTGCTAAAGGGCGTGGAAACCGCGTCCAGCTTCCGCCGCGCCCTGGATCATGCCCTGGCGGCCTGGAATCCCGACGTCATCCTGCTCACCGGCGATCTATCCGAAGACCGCTCCGCCGAAGCCTATCTCCAGCTGCGCAAGGCCCTGGAATCGCTGCAGATACCGGTTTATTGCATCCCCGGCAACCACGACGATCCCGAGATCATGGCCAGGGAGCTCCGGGGACCGCGATTCAATTACTGCCAGCCCCTGCGGCATCAGAACTGGCTGCTGCCGATGCTCAATACCTGGGATGGCGATCGCGGCGGCGGCCGTCTCGGGCAGGACGAACTCGACCGCCTGGCCGAACAGTTGTCCGCCACCGATGCCGAGCACGTGCTGGTATGCCTGCATCATCAACCGGTCCCGGTCGGCAGCGCCTGGCTGGACAGCGTGGGTCTGGACGACAGCGCGGCCCTGATGGAGGTGATCGAACGGTTCCCGCGGGTCCGCGGACTGCTCTGGGGCCACGTGCACCAGCATTTCGACCAGCACAATGGCAGCCTCCGCCTGATGGGCACGCCGTCGACCTGCTATCAGTTCGAACCGGGGCGCGATGACTTCGCCCTGGACAATCTCGGTCCGGGCTATCGACGTCTGCGGCTCCATGCCGATGGGCGCATCGACAGCCAGGTGATCCAGCTGGATCCGTGAACATGGCCAGCCACGAGCCGGGCGCAGCACCCGAATCACTGGTGGATTACTATCGTCTGCTGCGCCGGCACGGGCTCAATGATTCCCACAGCGGTAATGCCTCGGTCAGCGACGGGCGCCGGTTCTGGATCACGCCGACCGGCTGCTGTGCCGACACACTCGAAGCAGGAGAGCTGATCGTCTGCCCGAGGGATGGGGCGCTGCCGGCGCGGGCATCCCTGGACGCTCCGCTGCATCAGGCAGTCTATGAGGCGGTCCCGGAAGCCGCGGCGGTGATCCACTGCCATGGCCCCCACGCGATCGCCCTGAGCCTCGCCGGGGACGACTTCGAACCGCCCGATTTCGAAGGGCGTTATTACTTCCAAAGGGTGCCGGTGCTGGCGATCGAATACGGCGATTATCAGCGCGAATCGCCGTCGGCGGTGGCGAAGGCCCTGCGCGGCTCGCCGGTCGCGATCGTCCGGGGCCACGGCATCTATGCCCGGGGAGAGGATCTGGACCAGGCCTATAAATGGTGCTGTTCGCTGGAGTCCTCGGCCCGCATAGCGTGGCTCCATCGCGTCTTCTCCGACAAAGGACCCGAACAATGAACAGCTTCCTTCGTTCAAGGCGCATCGCCCTGCTCCTTCTGCTGGCGGTCACGACATCTCCGGCGGCCGCCCGCCCCGGGGGACCGGCCATCTGGGAGTACCAGGGGGGATCCGGCACGGTGTTGATGCTCGGATCGGTCCACGTACTCCGCCAGCAGGACTATCCTCTACCGGCTTCCGTGGACGCTGCCTACGCCGCGGCCGACACCCTGGTGATGGAGATAGACACGAGCAGCGTCGACCCGCTCTCTGCCCAGATGCTGATCACCGGCCTTGGCACGCTGGAGGAAGGCCGCAGCATGCGCTCGATCATGGGCCAGCGGGATTTCGATCGCGCGAACCGCCTCGCCGGTGAGATGGGCTTCGATCTCGGCATGATGGACAGATTCGAGCCATGGTTCGCCGCTCTCACCATCATGAATCTGCAGATGATGCGGGTCGGATTCAATCCGCAGATCGGTCTCGAATCCCATCTTTCGGGCCGGGCGGCACGCGACGGCAAACCGATCGTCGGCCTCGAGACCATGGAATTCCAGTTGCGTCTGTTCGACGCCATGCCGGAGCGGGTGCAATCCAGGCTGCTGCTGCAGACCCTGGAGGAGGCCGAGTCCCTCGAGACCGAAATGGATGCCATGATCCGGTCCTGGCGCGACGGTGACTCGGCCAGCCTGGCCCGCATGATGGGCAGGAATTTTGCCGATTATCCGGAAGTCTATGAGGCGCTGGTGACCCGGCGAAACCGTGACTGGTCAAATCAGATAATCGAAATGGGAGATCGGCCCGGCACTTACCTGGTAGTCGTAGGAGCGCTGCATCTGGTGGGCGACGACAGTTTGATCAGGATGCTGGAGCAGCGCGGCCGGTCGGTGGCACGGTGGCGTCCGGGCGACTGAGCCGCGGCCCGGTCTCAGATCTCGATCATCTCGAAATCTTCCTTCCCGGCCCCACAATCCGGGCAGCGCCAGGTCAGCGGCACCTGGTCCCACGGCGTGCCGGGCTCTATGCCCGACTCCGGATCACCTTTTTCTTCTTCGTATACGTAACCGCAGATGACGCACATGTAGGCCTTCATTTGATTCCTTTCTCTGACCGTCCGGCTGTCCGGTCGTGATAGTCCGATGCAGTTACCCTATTCTCCCATGCGTGAGCCCTCCACCGGAACCCTGCCACCCATGACGACATCATCCATTCCGCCCGCGGTCATGATCATCGCCGGCAACGACCCGTCCGGCGGCGCCGGTATCGCGGCCGACATCCAGGCGGTGTCCGCGCTGGGCGGCCATCCGGCGCCGGTGCTGACGGCGCTTACCGTGCAGGATACCCGCAACGCCTACCGGGTGGAGCCGGTCACCGCGGAGCTGGTGAAGGAACAGGCAACAACCGTGCTGTCGGATCTCGATGTGCGGGCGATCAAGATCGGACTGCTGGCGACCAGCGAAATCGCCGCGGCCGTCGCCGGTCTGCTGGCCGATCATCCCACGGTGCCGGTTGTGCTGGACCCGGTCCTGGTGGCAGCCGGTGGCGCCGCACTCGCCGAGGAAGCTTTGACCGAAGTGCTTCTCGACCGATTGGTTCCGGCGGCAGTCCTGGTGACCCCCAACGCGCTCGAGATCCGGCGTCTTGCCGGCGAGGCCGGCGACCGCGACAGCCGCGCCCGGGCGCTCTTGCGCCGCGGATGCCGCTATGTGCTGGCGAAAGGCGCGGATGAGGACACGCCCGGAGTCGAGAACGTGCTCTACGGCCGGGATGGTCTGGCCGAGTCGTTCCGCTGGCGCCGCCTGCCCCACCAGTATCATGGATCCGGGTGCACCCTGGCCGCGGCCGTCGCCACCCTGATCGCGCTCGGACGTCCGGTGCCGGCGGCCGTGGCTGAAGGCCAGCGCTACACCTGGCAGGCCCTCACGGAAGCGTATCGGCCAGGCAAGGGCCAGCATGTTCCGCGCCGCTTCACGACGACGCCTGGCGATCATCAGCGATGAGTCTGATCCTGCCTCGCGGACTCTACGCCAT
>CBDTYJ010000052.1:0-12407 GCA_965364575.1 uncultured Gammaproteobacteria bacterium | reverse complement strand
CAGGCCGCCGCCAAGGCCGAGCGTTTCGCCGAACCGGATCACACGATGCTGGTGGAAGACGCCCAGATCGAGGAGATCGTGCGCCGCGAAAGCGAAGCGCCGCAGATGCTCGATATCACCACCCTCCAGCCAGGGGACATTATCGAGGGCCGCTACAAATTCGTTAAGAAGATCGGCAAGGGTGCGTTCGGAACCGTGCTGCTGGTCAGCGACGAAGTGGTGGAGGAGAACCTGATTCTCAAGTTCCTCAATCCCAACGTGGCCTCCGACGAAGAGATGATGAAGCGCTTCGTCCACGAGCTGCGTTACTCGCGCAAGATCACCCACAAGAACGTCATCCGCATCTACGATTTCCTGCACATGGGCGGGCTGTACGCGATCTCTATGGAGTACTTCCCGTCCCATACGCTCGGAGACGAGGTCAAGGACGAGCAACCGATGCCGGTCGAGAAAGCGGTCGGATTCGCCTGCGACATCGCCACCGGCATGCAGGTCGCCCATCAGGCGGGCATCGTGCATCGGGACCTCAAGCCGGCCAATATCCTGATCAACGACGAGGGGCTGCTTAAGATCGTGGACTTCGGCGTGGCCGCCGCCCGCTCCAGCGGCGATACCCAGCTGACCAAGACCGGTTACGTGATCGGTTCGCCCAAGTACATGGCCCCGGAGCAGATCCTCGGCAAGCAGGTCGACGAAAAGGCGGACATCTACAGTCTGGGCGTGATCCTCTACGAGATGCTCACCGGTGTGCCACCGTATACCCGCGGCGATCACATGTCGGTGATGTATCAGCATGTCCAGGGCAAGGCGCGGGCGCCGGAGGAGATCAATCCCACCCTGCCGCCGGCCCTGGCCGACATCGTCAAGTCGTGCATGGCGGTGGATAAATCGAAGCGCTACTCTTCCATGGTCCAGCTGCACGAGGCCATGTCTGAGTTCCTGCCCGCGGAGTAGTCCGGCTAAATGGCGCGCATCGATTCATTCCTCAAACTGGGCCTGGCTCAAGGCTGCTCGGATATCCATCTTGCGGTCGGCGTGCCGCCGATGCTGCGGCTGCGCGGCGACCTGATGCCGATCAAATTCCGCGAGCTCTCGGACAGTGAGCTGGAGGGCTACGTCAACGAGATCCTGACAGAGTCCCAGCAGGACCACTTCGGCAAAGGCCATGATCTGGATTTCGCCTACATGTCCGGCGAGGGCGGCCGATTCCGGGTCAACCTGTTCCGCAAGGAGACCGGCGTCGGCGCGGTATTCCGCTTCATCCCGGAGGAGATCCCGAATATCGATAGCCTGGGCCTGCCGACCGTGGTGAAAGAGCTGTGTGACCATCATCAGGGCATGGTGCTGGTGACCGGCGCGACCGGGACCGGCAAGTCCACCACGCTGGCGGCGATGCTGGACAACATCAACAAGAATCGCGCCCTCAACATCATCAGCCTGGAAGACCCGATCGAGTTCGTCCATCACAGCCAGAAGTCACAGATCGTGCAGCGGGAATACGGCACCCATTTCTCCACCTTCGCCGATGCCGTCCGCGCGGCCATGCGCCAGGACCCGGACGTCATCCTGGTGGGTGAGATGAGGGATACCGAGACCATCCGCATGGCGATGACCGCCGCCGAGACCGGTCACCTGGTGCTCGGCACCCTGCACACGACCAGCGCCGTCAAGACGCTCGACCGTATCATCGACGCGCTGCCCGCGATGGAACGGGGACAGGCGAAGACCTTCCTCGCCCACAGCCTGAACGGGGTCATCACCCAGGTGCTGACGAAGACGGCGGACGGGCGGGCGCGCAAGGCGGTGTTCGAGGTCATGATCCACAACAAGGCGATCTCCAAGCTGATACTCTCGGACCAGGTCCACCTGATCCCCTCCCAGCTGCAGACCGGCAAGAGCGAGGGCATGCAGCTGATGGATCAGGGATTACTGGATGCCATCCAGGCGAAGCAGATCGATCCGGACGACGCGTACCGCTTTGCCGTGGACAAGAAGAAATTCACCCGCTACGTGACCGACACCAGCATCCTGCCCAAGCTGGATATGGACTGATCATGAGAGCCGGCGCAGCGATCGAAGGTGCCCATCCGTGAATCTGATCGATGAACTGCTGATGCAGCTGGTCAAACGCAACGGCTCGGACCTGCACCTGATCGCGGGTGATCCGCCCCGGATGCGTCTCAACGGCGAATTGATGACCGTGCGCGACAGCCCGCTCGATGCGGATCAGCTGAAGACGCAGCTGGACCGGATCGTACCGTCGACCGCCGCCAGCGTCCTCAACAAGCATGACCAGGCCGACTTCGCTCACGAAGTCGAAGGCCTGGCCCGGTTCCGGGTCAATGTGTTCCGCCACCTGGGCGGGCTCGGCGCCATCATGCGCGCGATCCCGACCCAGGCGAAGACCATAGAGGAGCTGGGTCTGCCGGACGTGATCGGCCGGCTGTGCAAGGAGACTTCCGGTCTGATCCTGGTCACCGGCAAGACCGGTTCGGGAAAATCCACCACCCTGGCGGCGATGCTGGACGACATCAACCGGCGCATGAAGGGCCATATCCTGACGATCGAGGATCCGATCGAATTTGTGCACCCGCGCCGCAACTGTCTGGTCAGCCAGCGCGAGGTCGGGCTGCACAGCGGCAGTTTTTCCGAGGCCCTGCACTCGGCCTTGCGCGAAGATCCGGACGTCATCCTGGTGGGCGAGCTCCGGGATCTGGAGACCATGAGCACCGCCATCACCGCCGCAGAGATGGGCATCCTGGTGATGGGGACACTGCATACCAATGGTGCGGCCCAGACCGTGGACCGCATCGTCAACGCATTCCCGTCCGAACGCCAGTCCCACATCCGGACCATGATCTCGACCTCCATGCGCGGCGTGATATCGCAGCAGCTGTGCAAGAAGAAGACCGGTGACGGGCGCGTACCGGCCTTCGAGGTCATGGTCAACACGCCGGCGGTCAGCAACCTGCTGCGACAGGGCAAGCTCGACCAGCTCGAGAGCGCCATGCAAGCCGGCGCCAAGGTCGGCATGATCACCATGGACAGTGCCCTGCAAAGCCTGCTCGACCGTCGCTTTATTACCGGTCGCGAAGCGTACGAGCGAGCCATCTCCAAGGACCGTTTCCGCCAGCACGCCGACGAGTCCTGATCTATCCCGGCGAGGGATCGCGGCGCCTGTCACCCCCGCACCCCTGTGCGATAATGCGCCCTCCGCCGCGAACGACTTCCGGACATGACTGACAGCCGACGCATCCTGGTCACCGCCGCCCTGCCCTACGCCAACGGCCTGGCGCACATGGGTCACCTGGTGGAGTACATCCAGACCGACATCTGGGTGCGTTTCCAGCGCCTGGTGGGCAACGATTGTCTGTTCGTCTGCGCCAGTGATGCCCATGGCACGCCGATCATGATCCGCTCGCGCAAGGACGGGATCCCGGCGGAACAGATCATCGACCACTATCACCGCCGCTTCGAGCAGGATTTCGCGGCCTTCCACGTCCGCTTCGACAATTTCCACAGCACCCACTCGGACGAGAATCGCGAGCTGGTCGGGCGGATCTATGACCTGCTCAGGGATGGCGATCATCTGGAGAGCCGGACGATCCGCCAGGCCTACGATGAGCAAGAGGGCATGTTCCTGCCCGACCGCTTCGTGCGCGGTACCTGCCCCCGCTGCGGCACCCCCGATCAGTACGGGGACAGCTGCGAGTCCTGCGGTGCCACCTATTCGCCGTCGGAGCTGGTCGACGCGGTCTCCGTGTTGTCAGGCACGGCCCCGGTGGAACGCGAGTCGGAGCATCTGTTCTTCCGGCTCAGCGAATTCGAGCAGGCGCTCCGCAGATGGGCCTCCGGCGGCGCCCTCCAGGACAGCGTGCGCAAGAAACTGGACGAGTGGTTCCAGGCAGGTCTGCAGGACTGGGACATCACCCGGGACGCCCCCTATTTCGGATTCCCGATACCGGACCTGCCCGACAAGTATTTCTATGTCTGGCTGGATGCACCGGTCGGTTACATGGCCAGCCTGCTGGACCTGGCCCGCCGCCGTAGCGACATCGATTTCGAGTCCTACTGGACGCCGGACAGCGATGCGGAGCTGTACCACTTCATCGGCAAGGACATCGTCTACTTCCACTCCCTGTTCTGGCCCGGCGTGCTCAAGGCCGCCGGATTCCGGGTGCCCACGGCGATATTCGTCCACGGTTTCCTGACCGTGAACGGGGAGAAGATGTCGAAGTCCCGGGGCACGTTCATCACTGCCGAGACGTATCTGCAGCATCTCGAACCTCAGTGCCTGCGCTATTACTATGCGGCCAAGCTGGGTCCGGGGGTCGAGGATATCGATCTCAACCTGGACGACTTCGTCGCCAAAGTGAATGCCGACCTGGTCGGCAAGGTGGTCAATATCGCCAGCCGCTGCGCGGGTTTCATTTCCCGCCTCGGCGGCGGCCGCCTGGCCGAAGCCCTGCCGGAGCCGGCCTTGCATCAGTCGTTCGTCGACGAGGCGGCAGCCGTGGCGGAGTCCTACGAGACCCGGCAATTCAGCCAGGCGATGCGCAAGATCATGGCGCTGGCCGATCGCGCCAACCAGTACATCGATCAGCACAAACCCTGGAAAATGGCCAAGGAGGACGGCCGCGAGGCCGAGATCCAGGCCGTCTGCACCCAGGGTCTCAATGCCTTCCGCAGCCTGGTCATCATGCTCAAACCGGTGCTGCCCGGGATCGCGGCCGCGGCCGAGGCGTTCCTGGGGGAGCGGGATCTGCGATGGGCCGACCTGGAGCAGCCCCTGCTCGGTCGGGAAATCGAGCCGTTCCAGCCATTGCTGAAAAGAGTCGACCCGAAAGCGGTGTCGGCGATGCTCGAGGCATCGAAAGAGACCATGGAAAGTTCGCCGGCCGCGGCATCTGGATCAGTCGAGGAGGAAACCGTGGACGAGATCACCATCGACGAGTTCCGTCGCCTCGAGCTGCGGGTGGCACGCGTGGCCGAAGCCGAGACCGTCGAGGGTGCCGACAAGCTGCTGCGGCTGACGCTGGATCTGGGCGACGGCCAGCGGCAGGTGCTGGCCGGCATCCGCAGCGCCTACCAACCCGAGGCACTGGTCGGAAGGCTGGTGGTGGTGGTGGCGAATCTGCAACCGCGCAAGATGCGTTTCGGCGTTTCCGAGGGCATGATCCTGGCAGCGGGACCCGGCGGGGAAGAGATCTTCCTGCTGTCGCCGGATAGCGGCGCCACGCCCGGGATGCGGGTCAGCTGAGCAGGATATAATGGGGGCTCGCAGTGCGCGGGCCGGACATTCCTCCGGGGCCTGCGCTCCGGATCCGGCAGAGCACCATGACCGAACTTGCGCTGATTCTCGTCGCGACCGTGCTGGTCAACAACTTCGTGCTGGTCAAGTTCCTTGGCTTGTGCCCGTTTATGGGCGTGTCCCGGAAACTGGAGACGGCGGCCGGCATGGCTCTCGCCACGACCTTCGTGCTGACCTTGTCCTCGGTCTGCAGCTATCTTGTCAACGCCTGGTTGCTGGCGCCCCTGGGTCTGGAGTACCTGCGGACCATCGCGTTCATCCTGGTGATCGCCGCCCTGGTCCAGTTCACCGAGATGGTGGTTCAGAAGACCAGTCCGCTGCTCTATCAGGTCCTCGGTATCTACCTGCCGCTGATCACGACCAATTGCGCGGTGCTGGGCGTCGCCCTGCTCAATATCCAGGAGTCCCACGGCTTCCTCGAGTCAATGGTCTACGGTCTCGGCGCAGCATTGGGCTTCTCTCTCGTGCTGGTGATGTTCGCAGGCATCCGCGAGCGAATCGCCGTCGCCGACGTCCCCGCCCCTTTCCAGGGTGCGGCCATCGCGCTGATCACCGCCGGTCTGATGGCCTTGGGATTCATGGGCTTCGCGGGCCTGGTGAAAGGCTGATGTTTACCGCCATCATCGTGATAGCGGGTCTCGCCGCCTGTTTCGGGCTGCTGCTGGGCTTCGCGGCCGTCCGATTCCGTACCGAAGGCGATCCTGTGGTGGAACGCATCGACGCCCTGCTCCCCCAGACCCAGTGCGGCCAGTGCGGCTATCCCGGTTGCCGCCCCTATGCGCAAGCCATCGCCGGCGACGAGGCCGATATCAACCGCTGTCCGCCCGGGGGCGAGGCGACCATCCACGCCCTCGCCGATCTGCTCGAGCGAGACCCCAAACCGCTGGATCCGGAGCGCGGCGAGGAGAAGCCCAAGACGGTTGCGGTGATCATCGAAGACCTGTGCATAGGCTGTACCCTGTGTATCCAGGCCTGCCCGGTGGACGCGATTCTCGGCGCCGCGAAACAGATGCACACGGTGATCGCCAGCGAATGTACCGGCTGCGATCTGTGCGTCGAACCCTGTCCGGTCGATTGCATCGAGATGGTCCCGGAACCCGTCACCCTCGGCACCTGGCGCTGGCCCAAGCCCGCCCCGGCAGGCCGCGGCGCCGACGCCCGGCAAGCGGCCGCGGCGGGCGCCTGATCCATGGATCCGAACCGACGTCTGTGGCGTTTCCACGGCGGGCTGGAGTTGCCCGGGCGAAAGTCGATGTCGAACCGCGAACCGCTCGATATCGCGCCGGTGCCGCCGCGGTTGATCCATCCCGTGGGACAGCATGTCGGGATCGCCTCGGAACCGATCGTCGAGGTCGGCGACACCGTGCTGAGAGGTCAGCCCCTGACCCGGGCCGGCGGCTATGTGTGCAGCCCGGTCCACGCATCCAGCTCCGGCCGGGTGGTCGCCGTCGGTCCACGGCCGGTCCCGCATCCCAGCGGGCTGGAAGCAGATTGCATCGTCATCGACACCGACGGCGAGGACCGTCCCTACGAGGGCTACCCGCCGCTGACCAACTATCGCACCCTCAACGGTCCGGCATTGCGGGCCCGGGTCAGGGAATGCGGCATCGTGGGTCTGGGGGGTGCCGCCTTCCCCACCGCCGTAAAGCTCAATGCCGGCGCCGGGCTGCGGCTGCTGATCCTCAACGGCGCCGAGTGCGAGCCCTACATCAGCTGCGACGACAGCCTGATGCGTCATCGGGCCGCCGAGATAATCGCCGGCGCCCAGATCATGCTGCACGCTCTGGAGATCCGTAATTGTTGTATCGCGATCGAAGAGGACAAGCCGGAGGCCTTCGCCAGTCTCGAATCCGCCCTCAAGCGGGCCGAAGATCCGCGTATCGACGTGATGCAGGTCCCGGCCATCTATCCTGAGGGCGGTGAGCGCCAACTGATCCAGGTGCTCACCGGCGAGGAGGTCCCGGCCGCCGGCATCCCCGCGGACATCGGCATGCTATGCCAGAACGTCGGCACAGCGGCGGCCGTTGCCCGCGCGGTCCTGTACGGCGAACCGCTGATCTCACGCGTCGTCACGGTGACCGGGATCGGCATCGCCCGTCCCCGCAACGTGGAGGTCCGGCTCGGTACGCCGATCCATGAACTGATCGAATACTGCGGTGGATACACGGATGAGGCACGGCATCTGATCATGGGCGGGGCGATGATGGGATTCGCACTGGCGACCGACTCGGTGCCCGTGATCAAGTCCACCAATTGCCTCCTGGTGGGCAGCCGCGCCGACGTGCAGCCGCGCCGGCCGGCCACTGCCTGCATCCGCTGCGGCGAGTGCGCTCAGGTCTGCCCGGCGCAACTGCTGCCCCAGCAGCTTTACTGGCACGCGCGCGCCGATGAATTCGACAAGCTGGAGCCGTTCCATCTGTTCGACTGCATCGAGTGCGGCTGCTGCGACGTGGTGTGTCCGAGCCAGATCCCCCTGACACAGTATTTCCGCTATGCCAAGACCGAAATCTGGGCCCGGGAGCGGGAGCGGCGCCAATCCGACCACGCGCGCGAGCGCTTCGAGCAGCGCAAGGTCAGGGTCGAGCGCGCCGAGGCGGAACGAAAACGGCGGCTGGAGGCCAAGAGCCGCGCCTTGAAAGAGACCCGGTCCAGCGCCGCCAGCAAAGCCGTGATCGACGAAGTCATGGCCCGGGTCAAGGCGAAGAAGGCAGCGGCCGACGAGGACGCGGATCGCGAGGACGCTGGCTAGATGCGCTTCTCGCCGGCGACTCCGCCACACCTGCGGCCCGCGAAGAATGTCACCCGGGTGATGGGAGACGTCCTGCTGGCGCTGGTGCCGGCCACCATCGCCTACGTCTGGTACTTCGGACCGGGCCTCATCATCAATATGGCCGTCGCCGCCGCTGTGGCAGTGGCTGCGGAGGCGGCCATCCTCAGCCTGCGTGGACGGCCGGTGAGTCCGGCGCTGAGCGATCTCAGTGCCGTGGTCACTGCCGTACTGCTGGCCTTCGCCCTGCCGCCGTTGACGCCCTGGTGGGTGACGGCGACCGCCGCCGCTTTCGCGGTGGTGTTCGGCAAGCAGTTGTTCGGCGGCATCGGCTACAACCCGTTCAATCCGGCTATGGTCGGCTATGTAGTGGTGCTGATCTCGTTCCCCGTCTACATGACCCAGTGGCTGCCTCCGGCCGGCTTCGATCTGACCGGGGCGCGGCCGGATCTTGGCGAGACTCTGTTCTATACGCTGACCGGGAGACTGCCTGACGGTCTCAGCTGGGACGCCATCGGCGGCGCCACGCCCCTGGACCAGGTCAAGACACAGCTGGGATTGATGCGCACGGTCGAGGAAGTACGGACCGGGGCGCTGTACGGGGTGTTCGGGGCACGCGGCTGGGAATGGGTCAACAACTTCATCATCCTGGGCGGGCTGTGGCTGATCTATCGCAAGGTGATCCGCTGGCAGATTCCCGCAGGGGTGCTGGCCGGACTGATCGTCCCTGCCACCCTGTTTTACCTGATCGAGCCGGGCAGATATCCGCCACCGACTTTCCACGTCTTCAGCGGCGCCGCTGTGCTCGGCGCTTTCTTTATCGCCACAGATCCGGTCAGCGCGGCAACCAGCGACCGGGGACGACTGATCTTCGGCGCCGGCATCGGCGTGATCACCTACGTCATCCGCACCTGGGGAGGATATCCTGACGGCCTCGCCTTCGCGGTGCTGCTGATGAACATGGCGGTGCCCGCGATCGACCACTACACCATACCCAGGGCCTATGGTCATGAGCGCCGCTGATACGCCGGCAAGGGTCCCGTCGCGCATGGCTGCCGCAGGCGGCCTCCTCGCTCTGTTCGCGGTGCTCGGCACCGGCCTGGTGGCCGTAACCGAAGA
This sequence comes from uncultured Gammaproteobacteria bacterium, assembly GCA_965364575.1. GTDB lineage: Bacteria > Pseudomonadota > Gammaproteobacteria > Steroidobacterales > XN24 > CAMYOC01. Next base: position 3,210 of record CBDTYJ010000052.1, on the reverse strand, counting down.
TGCAACCCGGGACCGCATCGAAGCCAACGAGCGGGAATACCTGTTGCGGTCCCTCAACGACGTACTGCCTGCGGATCGCTACGACAACGTCCTTTTCGAAGACACCGCCGCCGTCATCGATGCGGAGCTGCTCGGTACACCGCAGCCGGTGACCGTCTACCGGGCATGGAAAGATGGTGCCCCGTCCGCGGCGATCCTGACGCCGGTGGCACCGGACGGTTACAGCGGGCCGATCCGGCTGCTGGTGGGTATCGACTATGGGGGCCGGCTGACCGGCGTGCGCATCGTCGCTCATCGCGAGACGCCCGGCCTGGGCGACGCCATCGAAGTGGAGCGCTCGGACTGGGTCCGCGATTTTGACGGGCGCAGCCTCGGCGATCCACCGCTGGAGGCCTGGGCCGTGCGCCGGGACGGCGGCCAATTCGACCAGTTCACCGGCGCCACCGTGACGCCGCGCGCCGTGGTCAAGGGTGTCAAGAACAGCTTGATATACTTCGGACAGCACCGGGACGAGCTATTCGCACCAGAACCTGGTGCGGACGACGGAGGGGACCGAGACGATGAAAGAGATCGCCCTTCAGGGTCTTTGGAAGAATAATCCCGGGCTGGTCCAGCTGCTCGGCCTGTGCCCGCTGCTGGCGGTGACCACGAGCGTCGTCAACGGTCTCGGCCTCGGCCTGGCGACGACCCTCGTGCTGTGCGGCTCGAATCTGTGCGTATCCCTGATCCGTAAGGTGGTGCGCCCGGAGATCCGCATACCTGTATTCGTGATGATCATCGCCTCGCTGGTGACGGCGGTAGAGCTGGCGATGAATGCCTGGTTCCACGACCTGTACCGGGTGCTGGGGATCTTCATCCCCCTGATCGTCACCAACTGCGCCATCATCGGCCGGGCCGAGGCCTTCGCCTCCCGCAATGCGCCGCTGCCGGCGATCTTCGATGGTCTGATGATGGGCGCCGGATTCACGCTTGTCCTGCTGGTTCTGGGCGGGATGCGCGAGCTGCTGGGCCACGGCACGCTGTTTGCCGGGGCGGACATGATGTTCGGCGGCGGCATCGATCTCACGCTGCATCTGCTGGCGGACGACAGCGGTTTCCTGCTGGCACTGCTGCCCCCGGGCGCCTTCCTCGGTCTCGGTCTGCTGGTGGCGGCCAAGAACGTGATCGATCGCCGTCTGGAAGCCCGGCGACAGCCTGCCCGGGCAACGATCATCCCGGCTGCAGACGCCGGCTGAGGGCGGGCGTGAACCGGGACAAGCGCATCGAGATCTTCAGCCGTCTCAGGGCAGCCAATCCCCATCCCACCACGGAACTGGAATATCGCACTCCGTTCGAGCTGCTGGTGGCGGTCATCCTCTCGGCGCAGGCGACCGACAAGGGCGTCAACAAGGCCACTGCACGGCTGTTCCCCGTCGCCAATACGCCCCGGGCAGTGCTCGATCTCGGTCTGGACAGACTGATCGGATACGTGAAGACCATAGGCCTGTATAACAACAAGGCGAAGAACATCATCGAGACCTGCCGCATCCTCGACCAGCAGCACGGTGGCGAAGTGCCGCGGGACCGGGCCGCGCTGGAGGCACTGCCCGGGGTCGGCCGCAAGACGGCCAACGTCATCCTCAACACCGCCTTCGGCGAGCCGACCATCGCGGTGGATACCCATATCTTCCGGGTGGCCAACCGGATCGGGCTGACCCGGGGCAAGACGCCGCTGGCAGTGGAGAAAGGGCTGTTGCGCACGACGCCGCCGGAGTTCCTCCATGACGCTCACCACTGGCTGATCCTGCATGGCCGTTACGTGTGCAAGGCCCGACGTCCGGAGTGCGAGCGTTGCATAATCGCCGACCTGTGCGAGTTCCGCGGCAAGACTGCGTCGGAGCCCGCGCAACTGGCTCTGCAGGATCCCTGACGGACGATGATCTTCTCCACCGACCGGGATGAGTTGCGGCGGATGTACCTGCAGGCCTGGCAGCGCCAACGGGACGGACTGCCACTGGAACCTCTGCAGGCGCAGATCGCGGATGTGGTGGCCGCGCATCCGGAGTATCAGCCGCTGCTGGAAAGCGGCGAAGATGTGCTGGATCGGGACTGGCTCCCCGAGCAGGGGCTGAGCAACCCCTTCCTCCACATGGGGATGCACCTGGCAATCCGCGAGCAGCTGTCGACCGATCGGCCCCACGGCATCGTCGCCGTCTACCGCGGTCTGATGCAGCGAATCGGCGATGCCCACGAGGCGGAGCACCGGATGGCGGAGTGTCTGGGCGAGGCGCTCTGGCACAGCCAGCGCAGCGGGTTGCCACCGGACGAAAACGCATATCTCGATGCCCTGCGCAGCCTTTAAGGATCGGTAGCGCGCCCATCCGTTGTAACATTACGGGGTCAGGGCCGGTCTTATAGGACGAGTCGATCGGTACCGAGGGCGAGGCGCGATCGTTCGATCAGGGCATGAAGCCGGGCCTTAAGGCCTGAACCAGCGGACAATAGGACCATGGGAAGACAGTATTCCGTATCCGGCGCCGGGCTCGGCCTGCGACGCAGCATGCTGAGCGAATTCCTGCACACGCCACCGGCGGTGGATTTCCTGGAAGTCGCGCCCGAAAACTGGATCGGGGTCGGCGGCCCCATGGGCGACAGATTCCGGCGTCTCACCGAGCGATTCCCCTTTATCTGCCACGGACTCTCGCTCTCGATCGGCGGGCCGGCGCCGCTGGACGAACATTTCCTGCAGCGGCTCAAGCGCTTCCTCGACGATCATGAGATCCGTCTGTACAGCGAACACCTCAGCTATTGCGGCGACGACGGACATCTCTACGATCTCATGCCGATCCCGTTCACCGAGGAAGCGGTCCGTTACACCGCGGATCGCGTGCGCCGGACCCAGGAGATCCTGGAGCGGCGCATCGCGCTGGAGAACGTGTCCTACTACGCTGCGCCGGGCCAGGAGATGGCCGAGATCGAGTTCGTGCGCGCGGTGCTGGAGGAGGCCGACTGCGATCTTCTGCTGGACGTCAACAATATCTACGTCAACAGTATCAACCACCGCTATGAGGCAGAGACCTTCCTGACCGCCCTGCCCGCCGAGCGGGTGGTCTACTTCCACGTGGCCGGGCACTACGTGGAGGCCGAAGATCTGCGCGTGGATACCCACGGCGCCGACGTCTGTGACCCTGTCTGGGCGCTGCTTGGCAAGGCTTACGATCATTTCGGCGT
>CBDTYJ010000051.1:0-12665 GCA_965364575.1 uncultured Gammaproteobacteria bacterium | reverse complement strand
GATCGTGGCCTCTTCTCTACCGGTGGACAGTCTGCCTGCTGGCCAAAGGCCAAGTCAGAATGAACGCTCTATCGGCATCCACCGCTTACGCGATCCGCCGTCGCATTTCCGCTGCGGCCCGGCGCGCCAGCTCCCGGGCAGTCTGCTGCAGATTCTCTTCGGCATTGATCGATGTGTACTGGACGGTGGCATTGATCGGTCCCACGACGATGGCGCCGCGAGTGAGATCCGTGACCTGCAGCGTCAGTGTGACCGTGTACTGGGTCTGGCTCCGGCCGTAGAACTTCAGCTCGCGGGTATCGATCACCCGGGCGGTCGTCGCCACGCCGAATCGGACGAGTTCGCGGATACTGCGTTGGGGACTCGAGGCAGGATCGACGAGCGCAAATGCCTGGTCGGCCAGTTCCGCCTCGACCGCGGCCTGGATCACGTAGGCGTATTCGTAACCGGCCGTGGTATCTGCCATAAAGGAGTTGGCTGGCGGTGCGACCAATGCCTGCGCCGGCGGCTCCGGATCGGGCGTAGTCGCGCGAGCCATCGGCGCAGGGGCAGGGACCGGTGCCGGCGGCGATGTCTCGAATTCAGCTCCGGGACCCTTGTTACCGGCATCGGCCAGCTCGCCCGCGTCAGGCAGGACCCCGGTGATCATATCGGACGACTGCTCGTCCTTTCCGGTCATCTCGCCCGCTCCGGACGGGGTGGCTGCCGGGCTTTCGGGGACCGCGACCACCGGCCTGGCCCGCCCGGCTTCTGTGGTCTCGCCGTCGCTTCCGAAATCACGCTGACCCAGATAAAGCAGGAGCCCCACCACCGCAGCCATCACGGCGGCGATGAGCCTGAACCGGGGGCCGGGGGCCGGGGCATCGGCCTGGGGCGCTTGCTTCGACCCCGGCCCGGCGCTTCCCTGTACGGGGGCGATCGCCCGGGCTTCGCCATCGAGGATCGCCCGGATGCTGTTCGCCAGGCTGAGGATATGCGCCTCCCGGTCCTCGCTCAGCGCATCCAGCCAGTGCATGGAGCTGAGGAAATACTCCAGGGACCCGGACGGCGCCACGTCTTCGATGCGGAACGGCAATACTGCCAGACCGGCGTGCACCGCCCGCTCCACCTCACGCATGACCTGCGGCGACTCGTTCGAGTGATGGGAGAACACCACCACCATGATCCGCGCGCCACCGATGGCCTGGATGATCGCCTGACCCCATTCCTGGCCCGGGGTGATGTCCCGGGGCGCGATCCAGCAGCGGACCCCCTGAGCCTCCAGCGTGGCGCAGACGGCGTCCGCCGTCAGTTTGTCCTGGTGGGAATAGGAAATGAAAACGTCGTATGCCATCAGCCCCCCGGCGCCCGGCATCACTTCTTGTCGCGTTCCGGACCCGTCGAGGCTACCACACTCCGACGAGGCCCTCGGCATGGGCCAGGACGGCGTTCCAGACGCGCCTGTGGCCCACCATCGGCCTTCACTGGCTCTCGCCGACCGCGCTCACGGCTGGCGAAGGACGGGGCATTGGGAATATGGTTAGCTCCCTCAACACTCGCCTGCCTGATCAGGATCCTCCATGACCAGCCCCGCCCAGACTTCCTTCGCCGCCCTGCTCCGCCTGCTGCGTTATGCCCGCGGATTCCGGCGGCGGATCGTGCTTGCAACGATCTGTTCGATCACCAACAAGCTGTTCGACGTGATGCCCGAGATCCTGATCGGTATCGCCATCGACGTGGTCGTCCGCCAGAAGGATTCCTTCGTGGCCGCCATGGGGATTTCCGACCCCAGATGGCAGCTTGGTTTCCTCGGAGCTCTGACGCTGTTCGTCTGGATCTCCGAATCCGTGTTCGAATATCTCTACCTGGTCCTTTGGCGCAATCTGGCCCAGGATCTGCAGCACGGCATCCGGCTCGATGCCTACGAACACGTGCAACGGCTCGACCTGGCGTATTTCGAGGACCGCAGCACCGGCAACCTGGTGACCATCCTCAACGACGATGTCAACCAGCTGGAGCGGTTCCTCAATGGCGGCGCCAACGATCTGATCCAGGTCGTCACGACCGTGCTCGCGGTCGGTACGGTGTTCTTCCTTATTTCGCCTAAGATCGCGGCGATCGCGTTTACGCCGATACCCCTCATCGTGCTGGGCGCGTTCTTTTTCCAGCGCCGGGCCCAGCCCCTGTATGCCAACGTCAGGGAGCGGGCCGGCAACCTGGGCGCGCGGCTGTCCGCCAACGTCTCAGGAATCACCACCATCAAGAGCTTCGCCACCGAGCGCTTCGAGGCCGACCGGGTCCGTCAGGACAGCAGCGCCTATCTGGAGGCGAACCGCAAGGCGATCGCCATCAGCTCGGCATTCATCCCGGTCATCCGCATGGCGATCCTGGCCGGATTTGTCGCCACCTTCCTGCTCGGCGGCTGGATGACGCTGGAGGGCAAGCTCAATGTCGGCGCCTACGGTGTGCTGGTGTTCCTGACCCAGCGCCTGCTCTGGCCGCTGACCCAGATCGCCGAAACGGTGGATCTCTACGAACGGGCCATGGCCTCGTCGCGGCGCATCCTCGACCTCATCGAGACCCCGGTCTCGATCCGGGACGCCGCCGATGCCGGCCCGCTGGGAGAGGTCCGCGGCAAGATCCGGTTCGAGCACGTCAATTTCGGCTATCACGGCGGCGAGCGGGTGCTGCACGATATCGATCTGGTGATCCCCGCCGGCGACACCGTCGCCTTCGTCGGCCAGACCGGTTCCGGCAAGAGCACCCTGATCAAACTACTCTTGCGCTTCTATCAGCCGGAATCAGGCAGGATCCTGATCGACGACAAGCCGATCGCCAGCGTGAGCCTCGACAGCCTGCGGCGCAAGATCGGCCTGGTCAGCCAGGACGTGTTCCTGTTCCAGGGCACCATCGCCGAGAACATCGCCTACGGAAATCCCGACGCCACTCCAGAACAGGTCACAGCCGTCGCCGAGTTTGCCGAGGCGGCGGAGTTTATCGACCGCTTGCCGCGGGGCTATGACACCGTCGTCGGCGAGCGCGGCCAGAAACTCTCCGGCGGCCAGCGCCAGCGGCTCTCGATCGCCAGAGCATTGTTAAAGCATCCGCCGATCCTGATCCTCGACGAAGCCACCTCGGCGGTGGACAACGAGACCGAGGCCGCCATCCAGCGATCCCTCGAGCGGATCTCCCACTCCTGCACGACGGTGGTCATCGCCCACCGGCTGTCCACCATCGTCAATGCCGACCGGATCTATGTCATGGATCAGGGGCGCATCCTGGAGAGCGGCACCCACGGCGAATTGCTGGAGCTAGACGGCATCTACGCCGCGCTGTGGGCGGTGCAGACCGGACACCAGAAGGTGGTCTGAAGATAATTGCGGTCCGGGTGGAATTCTGAAGAGAATGGGACGCTGATTCCGTCCAGCGCGGAAGAATACGCTTGCATCCTGCCGGCCATTGCCCCAGACTTCGCCCGCGATCTACGTTTTGGTCTGCCCTTCAGCGATCCGCCCGGTCCTCGGGCGGCTGTCTCGAGTCACCCACTACGCCAAGGTTGTTCGTCACCGCGCCCGATTTGCGCGCGGCTTTTTGTTATGGAGGCCAATCATGGCTACAGGAACTGTTAAGTGGTTTGACCCGGCCAAGGGTTTTGGATTCATCCAGCCGGAAGACGGCTCGAAGGACGTATTCGTCCACATCACCGCCGTCGAGCGCGCCGGCATGGGCTCACTGGCCGAGGGCCAGCGTGTCAACTACGAGGTCGTGACCGAGCGCGGCAAGCAGGCAGCGGATCAACTCCAAGCCGCCTGAGTGCGAGGACGCCGCGTGTTGAACGCGGGCGCTCCGGATCAAGAAGGGCAGCCCCGGTGGGCTGCCCTTTTTTTCGGCTGATAGCCGAGGCCAGAGACCTGTCACCTACTGGGGCGTCTCGCCACCGGGCCCGGGGTCGGTGCCCGGATCCTCACCGTCCTCGCCAGTCTCAGGGCACTCGGCCGGACACGCGTCCGGATCCCAGAGCGTCCCGCTGCCGGACGGGGCACCTGCACCGTCGAACTTGCCGCTGCCGGATTTAACGAACACGGCGAGGACGTCGCCGCCACCGGGACAGGAGAAAGTGCCCTCATAGGGTGTATCCAGACCCGGGTACGGATCTTCTTCGGAGTCGAGATCGTCGAACTTCACGTAGAAGGACGATTCGCCGTCACTGCACTCCAGGACCACATTGGACAATTCCTTGCTGGAACAGGCGCGGACGGTGCCGTCGCCCTCGCTGCACGCCACGATATCCGCCACGCTGTTCTCGCCCGGCGCGGCCGAAGCCGCGGCGGAAAAAATGAGCATCAGGCCCAGCAGACCGGTGGCGCCCAGACCGGCGCCCGATTCATGGATGATATTTCTCATGGTAACTCCCCTGTTCATTCACAAACACTCACGCCAAACGTCGTGAGCCCATGGACGCGGACCACCGGGGGAAGCTGGGATGATGAGGTGACGGGACGCGCCGAAGGCGCCCCGCGAGGGACGGATTGAATCTCATCACTGGCGACCCCGCTGTCATGGACGATTGCCGTCTTTAGACCGGTAGCTTTGCGTCCCCATCTTTCGATGGGTTTGCCTTTTTCAGCGTCCCCACTGTGCGCCATGGGAGATCGCGATTCAACATCCATTTGACAGAATGCAGCCCGGATAGCCGGCCGAAAAGCCAGGCAGGCGGGCGTGCGGACCGCGGAGTGCCTGCAAATCCGGTGCTTGGATATAGCGAGGCCCGCGTCGGGCCGACGCGGGCCTCTTCACCTGTTTTCGTTCTGACCTTGCGCGCCTAAGGTGTAGCGGACGGCTCGACGACGACCAGATCGCCGAGCATGTCGCAGCCGGCTGGCGGCGAAGCCGTGTCACCGAAGGCCTCGATCAGAGAACCGATCTCGAGGACGTCCGGATCCAGCAGGTCGAAAATGGTGGTCAGCGTGTCGTCCGCCAGCACCTGGACGATCCGGGTCTCGGGGTTCACGCAAACGTTCGAGAAGATCGACGGATCGGTCTCGATCTCCAGCACGGTAAAACCCGGGACCGTGTCGGGATCCACGGCTCTCAAAGCGCCCGCGATGACCCCATCGCCGGTCTCTGCCGCCAACACGACCAGCGCGGCATTGTGTTCGCCGCCCACCGGCAACGCATCGATCGATGCGATATCACCGTTGTTGACAGCATTCTGGTCGAGCTCGACTCCGTCTGCGCGAAACACCCGGGTGCCGGCCTGCATGCGCACGGTCTCCGCCGGATCGCTCTCGTCGGGGTCAAAATCGAAGCACTGATCGCCAGGCGTGGTCACGCAGGCACCCGGATCGCTGGTCACCAGACCCTTTACCGTGCCCCAGCCATCAGCGTCACCAGGCTGCCGGTCGCCCAGCTCGAGGACCACTGCGTTGAGGCCCAGGAACGTATCGGGATCGTCGCTGCCCACGCCGAAACCGACCGCCGTCATGAGATCGCCTTCGGAGACGGCGGAGAAGTCGGCCTGGATGCCGTCATCGGCGAACACGCCGGGACTGCCGTCGGCGAAGACGCGGACGCAGTCGCCCGGATCGCCGACCGTCGGGCCACCGGTCTGGGAGATAAACTGCAGATTGCACAGCCGGAAGGTGTCATCTCCCGTTTGCGGCGTGGCCGTGCCCTCGAGGGACCCGGCCTCCACGGTGCCGAACACCCGCAGCAGACGATCCGGCAGCAACAGGTCACCCTGGTAGACATCGACGAAAATGATCGGCCGGAGCCGCAGTTCCTGATTGCCGGTTTCGACGACCTGGAAGGATCGCCGAGCGTCCATATCCAGCTTGATCACGGTTGTGAAATCCGGGCTCACTTCGAACGGCCCCTGGGGATTCAGATCGATCTTGCCGTTGGCCGGCAATTTGTCGAGCAGCACCGACTCGTCATTGACCATATCGATCAGCTCAACGGAATCGAGTTCGAGGCGGATCTTGTTGTAACGGCCGGCCAGCACCCGGGTATTGAACCCGAGATCGGCCCATTCACTCATCTCCAGCAGATCGAAGGTGATGGGAGGGCCATCGTAGATATCGACCTGGCCGCCGGCACCAATCAGGGTGATGGCCGTCACCGAAACCAGCATCCTTTGATACTGGTCGGTGGGTCCGTCCATAAATACGAGCGCCACGTTACCGGTGGCGGGCCCGCCCCCAGAACCGCCGCCGCCACACGCGGTCAGGGACAAACTCGTAGCGAGGACCAGTGCCGCAGTCAGCAGACGTATGCCCATTTTCTTCTCCGAATCGGTGGCGGCAGCGCGCGCTGCCGGAATAGAAAGGAATTCCCGTCGGGACAAGATATGATCGTCTACCCGCTGAATCTGTGACGGAGTTGGCACTCTACCGAGCAATCTGAATTGTTGGGGTCGGAATCGTTGGGGTCGGAGTCGAAATCTGCAGAATTCGACTCCGACCCCATCTCTACTCCCGGGCGTGGCCGTCTTTTCGGATGGACGCGGCCCGGAGCCGGCTCGCCCTGCGGCCCGACGCGATCTAGACTATGGGCTCGCCGGGACGGCCCGGGGTTGGGGGCACAGCGAGATGAAGTGGAAAGGCCGCAGGGCCAGCACCAACGTGGAAGACGCCCGGAGCCGGCGTGTGAGCCGCGGCGGCGGTCGCGGCGTTGCCACGCTGATCAATCTGGTCGCCCGGACATTCGGGCTCAAAGGCATCCTGGTGCTGCTGGGAGTCGGTTTTATCGGCTGGCAGATGGGACTGCTCGATCCGGCAGCCCTGCTTGGCGGCGGTGGCCAGATCCGGGAAGTCGAGTATCGGCCGACGCCGAGGGAAGAAGAGCGTCTGGCATTCGTCAAAGTCGTACTCGCCGACACCGAGGACATCTGGTCGCGGGAATTCGAGCGCGTCGGCCGTCAGTACCAGGAACCCGAGCTGGTCATCTATCACGACCGGTATCCGACCGCCTGCGGCATGGGCGACGCGCGCATGGGGCCGTTCTACTGCCCGGCCGACAAGAAAGTGTATATCGATCTCGGGTTCTACGACGATCTGTCGGATCAGTTCGACGCGCCGGGCGACTTTGCCCAGGCCTATGTCATCGCCCACGAAGTGGGCCACCACATCCAGAACCTGCTGGGCATCTCCGGCAAGGTCGCAGCGATGCGCGGACGCCCCGATTACAACCAGTATTCAGTGCGCCTCGAACTCCAGGCGGATTACCTGGCCGGGGTGTGGGCCAACCACAATCAGCGCTATCTCGATCGCGGCGACATCGAAGAGGCCATGCAGGCCGCCAACCAGATCGGCGATGACGCGATCCAGGCCAGGACCCGGGGCCGCGTCGTGCCCCATGCCTTCACCCACGGGACGTCGGAACAGCGGATGCGGTGGTTCCGGCGGGGACTCCAGAGCGGCCGGATCGAGGACGGCGACACGTTCGAGATGGCGTACGGCGATCTCTGACCCCGGATATCCGCTATTCGTCCCGGATCAGCGGGGCCAGCATGGTCTCCATCTGTGCCGCCCGGGCGATGCCGAACAGACCGAGCGCCTCGCCCTCTTCGTGGCGGCGCTGGCCCCGGAACACCTCGCAGAGGGTCCGCGCCGCCCGCCGGTTGGCCCGATACCAGATATCCTCGGCAGTACGGTATTCGCCATCGGTGAACGGCATGCCGTTGATCAGCAGCGGATCGAGCCACCAGTCCTGACCGACCCGGAAACCACCGCTGAGCCTTGCGTTCGCGGAATCACCGATCACCATCATGTCGATCCGTATGCCCTCGAACGGATGATCGTACAGAGACACGTCCAGCATCTGCCCCGAATTGGACAACAGGATGCCGACATTCGCGCGCCCTTCACCGACAGAAAACGTCTCCGTGCGGAACGGCCCGAAGACGTGGAGCAGGAACGACAGCGGATGGACCGCGACCTCCATGAACCAGGCCGCGGGCGTCTTGTCGCCAGGCAGATTGACGCCGACCTGCAGGAGGATACGGTGCACTTTGCCCAAGTGACCGTCGTTGATCTTTTGCGCCAGCACCCGGGCCGAATCCAGGAACGAAAACGTGTAATTTACATAGATCGGTGAATCCCTGAGGCTCTCGATCCAGGCGGGATCAGGCACCCGGCCGCACAGGGGCTTCTCGCAGAGCACCCGTTTGCCCTTGAACCGCTCCAGATATTCGAGATGGGTCGCGGTCGGCGACGAGATGACGATGACATCGCATTCATCCAGCGCCGCCGGGTCGTCCGTACCGACGGGTACGCCCTCCGCCGCCGCGACCTGGGCCGCCCGGTCCGCGTCACGGCCGACCATGGCGGCGATCTCGCAGCCGGCCTGGCGGAAAGTACCGCAATGGAGCCGGCCCCAGACGGTGCCGATGATCCCCACTTTCATCCTGTCGGTTCGAACCATGATTTAAGACCTGATGGTAACGGCCTCAGGTTACAGCCTGAAGGGAATCTGGAGAAGGGGTCCAGCCGCGAAGATGCGCTGACCTCGCGGATCCCGCCGCTCAAGCTCCTCTCTTCTGCCTCCCGTGCGCCCCCAAACCAGGAGGCCGGCTTACGGGGATGGAAGGCCCAAGTTGTTGCATCGCTCCCGGGAAACAGGCGAATATCCGCTTCGGGCCTGTCGTCCGATCGACCTCAAGAAGCGACTTCAAGATCATGAATAAATATCCGCGACTCAAGGAAATGGGGATCCTGCATCCGAAGCAGATCAAGAAATACTCGATAAACAGCATCGCGAATTACGATGTCCTGCGGATCATCTATGAGCGTGGAAAGGACTCATCGCTGCCTTCGAGCCGCACCTACAAGTTCCTGCGCGTCCAGAAGACCGCTGTGGTCAACAAGAAGACGGGTCAAACAGAAGATGTGCTGGAAACCAATCCCGGTCTCATTGCAACGCTCGACGAATTGCACGAACTTCTCAAGTCGAAACAGAAAGAGGAGAACCTCGCGGAATTGATTATCGAGGAGCTCCAGGCGCTGGAAGAAGAAGTCTCCATGCGATCCGAGACCATCAGAGCGTTGGTCAAACGACTCTAGGCGCTCCGGCGGAACCCGGCGGGACGAGAAACCAGCCGGCCCCGGGGGCCCGTTCCCGCGCCCGGCCATCGAAAAATATCCGAGCGCGGTATTGCGAACGCCTCAGCGCCGCTCCGGCGCCGTGAATCGCTTGAAGAAATCCGAGACCGACAACGTCGCAAGGTCGGTGAATTCACCGGCATCGAAATACGAACCATGGCAGGCTTCGCACTGCTCGAACCAGATGTGCTTCTGCTTCGGGTCTGTCTTCCCCATCATCCGGCCGCCACAGCGGGGGCATCGATAACTCTCTATCGCGTTCCGTTCCTTGCCCAGGCTCGGATCGCCGATGTCGATCGCCGCGGCGGTCTTGCGATGACGCAGCTTCTCGACCTCCCCGGGGTCGAACCAGAGCCCGTGGCACGTGGAGCAGCGGTCGATCTCGACGCCTTCGATCTCTAGCAATTCCATGTCCGCCCGGCACTTCGGGCACCGCATGGCCCCCGAGAAATACATACCCGCCCCGCCGGTGCCCATCCCGACCGTATAGCGCGGCGCGGTCTTCTTCTTCGCTGCGGCCTGGGCATGACGGTGACGGTGGAAGGAGATCGCCGCCATCAACGCAAGCGTCAACCCGCCGAGCAGGATGTAGGCCTCGATGTAGGACGCCCGCTCCGAGACCAGGCCGTAGATCTTGGAGCCCGCGGAAGTACCGAGATTGGCGAGCGACATATAGACCGCGAACTGCGTGGCCGAATTGACGCTGGAACAGATCGCCATCGCCAGCGCGATCATGCAGACCATGGTCACCGGCCCCAGCATGATCCAGATCGACAGCATGACCTTGACGTAAAGCGTGTCCTGCCAGAGGTACTGGGTATTGGCGAGCAGGAAGGCATGCACGGCGACCAGTGAGACGGTCAGAAACAGCATCCGCTTGGCGCCGAAGCGGTCGATCATGGGGCCGAGCGCCAGGGCCACGGCCGCGCCGGCCAGCCCCATCACGGCGACCAGCTGCGACCACTGAGGCGTGGTGAAGCCGAACAGCTTGACCGCCGCGATCGGCATCAGCGCGTGGCCGTAGCCGCCCACCAGGCCATCGAAGAACATCACCAGCATCAGGATCAGGCTGACGCGGGTCCAGAGTACTTCGTTGAGACCTTTGAACAAGCCGGAAAACGACTTCCCGGGACGCGGTTCCATCGCGGCCTCGCCGCGGCTCCAGGGCAGCCTGCGCTCCCCTTCCCGTTCGAGCACCAGGGCAAAACCGAGCAAGATCAGCCCGGCCACGGCGGCCGCCACCATGGCCGTGACGCCGAGACCGAAGGAGACCAGCAGCACGCCGGAGACCGCAGACGAGATGCCCCAGCCGACGGCCTTGCCGAAAGCCATGAATGCATTCAGCCGGCCCTGCTCCTCGATGGGCGTCAGATCGATGGACATACCATCCACCGCCACGTCCTGGGTGGCGGCAAAGATGTTGATGAACACGCCGAGCAGCATCAGCAATCCGATCTGCTCGGCGGGGTTTTCGACCAGCATGAGCCCGAAGAACGACAGCGTCAGCCCCAGCTGCGCGCCCAGCACCCAAGGCCGGCGCCGGCCCATGGGCAGGAACTCGTAGTGGTCCATCAGCGGGCCGGACAGCAGCTTGAATGCCCAGGGCAGAACGATCACGGCGAGGAACGATGCGATCTGCCCGGCGCCGATCCCCTGGCTCGCCAGCCAGGCCGGGATAGCGATATTCATCAGGCCGTAGGGGATGCCCTGGGCGAAATACATGACCGAGCCGGTCGCGTAACGAACGCGGGAGCTGCCCGCGAGGATGAGCTTGATCGCCATGGTTTTTTGTTCTTCTGCCGCGGGAGCGCCAGGGGGGATTGTACCGGCCTCCCGCGCCCGCTACATCTTGTCCTCGATCGGCAGATGGGCGAGGAACCAATCCTCGATCCGCTGCATGAACGACCCGGCGGGCTGACGGTCAAGCACGATGCCGTCCGAGACCCACATCACCCGGCCCTGATCGTTGTACTCCAGCTCCCAGGCGTTGGCCAGCTCGAAATCGCGCGCGAATGCCGACCTCACTTTGGCATTCAGCGCCGGGCTCTGGACCAATAGCGCCATCTCGGTGTTGATGCGCAGCGAGCGCGGGTCGAGATTGGGGCTGCCGATGAACACCTTGTCCCGGTCGATGACGAGAGCCTTGGCATGTAACGCGAGTTCCTTCTCCTCCGCCGGGGGGAACATGTAAACATATCGATCGCGAGCGTCTACCCGGACTTCGTGCAGGTAAACGCCGTCGTCCAGCATCTGGCCGATATGATTTCGATATGCGGCGTGGGCCGCGAGGTGGTTATTGGAACGGATCGAGTTGGTCAGGATGCGGACGTGGACGCCGCGCTCGACCGCGCGCCGGACTGCCGCCTCCAGATGCTCGGACGGAATCAGATAGGCCGAGAGGATCAGGATCTCCTCCTTGGCCTCGTCGAACAGACGGATCAGTTCCTCGGCGATCTGCACCGGTGCGCTCTCCGGGTCGTCGAAATCCGCCGTCGGCGGCATATCCACGTACAACGTCGTGGTGCCCGCCAGCGAGTGGCGCACCAGTGCTTCCCATCGACGCTGCATGAGTTCCGGCGGTGACTCGGTGTGGATGCGGATATCCGGCTCCTTGACCGTCGCGGCATCTTCCAGGTCGGCGTAGGAAGCCTCCAGGTGCGACAGCATCTCGATTGGAAACGACCAAATGTCGTTCCAATACTCGTCGAAAGATTCGCTGATCGCACGGACGATCGGTCCACCGACCATGAGCTCCAGATCGCGGAAATTCCCTTCCACGCCCAGGCCGAAGTACTCGTCGGCCAGGTTGCGCCCGCCGACGATCGCGATCTGATTGTCGATCACCAGCGCCTTGTTGTGCATGCGGTGATCCAGACGGCCGAAATCGGCCAGATTGAGAATGTGCCGGGTGATCAGTCCATTCGTCCGGCGTTTGAACGGATTGAACACCCTGTATTCGATATTCTCATGACGCCCGAGCGCCAGCAGTATCCGGTCCTCGCCGGCAAGAAAAGTATCGTCGATCAGGAGCCGGACCCGCACGCCCCGATCGGCCGCCGCGAGCAGGTGGGACAGGATCATCGAACCGGCGGTATCGAAATCCCAGAGAAAGGTCTGCAGGGCGATGCTCTCGCTCGCGCTGTCGATGGCGTTCAGCCGCCACTCGAGCGCGCCCGGGCCGTCGTCCAGCAACACCAGCCAGTTATCCGGGCGGATCGACCGCAATGAAAGCCACAGCGGAGTTTCAGCCGGTGGCGGCGTGTATTCGTCGGGCAGCTCGACCGGCTCAAGAGTGGCACAGGCGCCGAGCACGACAGTCGACAACACAACGGCAAGATATCGCATGGTTTTGCGGGGACCGTGACCAGAGGAATCAGAAACTATCATACTGCCCTGCCCGATGCGGAATCCGGGATCATGGCTCCCCGAGCCGCCGCCCGATCGCAATCGGGGTCAGCGCCCCTGCCATCATTTTTCAGGAAGACCTGGAGACTGAGCGCCATCGATCTTCATCGTCGTTATCGGCCATGTTACGGTACTGTCGCGTCCGGCCTCCGGGTCCGCGGCGCGACCCCGGAACCTGTC
>CBDTYJ010000050.1:0-12742 GCA_965364575.1 uncultured Gammaproteobacteria bacterium | reverse complement strand
TACGATCTGCAGCGAGATGGCGCTTACGGGCTCACCGGGGAACTGCCGAGGGTCGCGAGGCAGTGACCGAAGACCGGAATGACACCACCGGGACAGACGGTGAGCCGCACGGCGAGACACAGGACGACGCCGTCATCGGCATCGCTCTGCGGCGTTCGCTGTGGGTGATCGGCGTCATCGCGGCGGTCGGATTGACCGTCTTCTGGTGGCGGGGCCAGTCACCGGATCCGGCGCCGGTGGCAGCCCGCCCGCTGACCGGGCCGGCCGCCGGGAGCACGGCGCCGGCCTTGCCGCAGATCCCGTTTACGGACATCACGGCCGCGGCCGGTATCGATTTCCGCCACGATAACGGCGCGGCGGGCGAGCGGCTGCTGCCGGAGACCATGGGTGGCGGCGTCGCCTTCTTCGAGCTGGACGGCGACGGGCGACCGGACCTCCTGTTCGTCAATTCCACCGCCTGGCCCTGGTCCGGGGATAGCGTCGAGCCATCCACCGCCGCCCTCTATCGCAATACGGGAAACGGCCGCTTCGAGGACCTGACGGCCGGTTCGGGCGTCGATGTGCCCTTCTACGGGATGGGGGTGGCTGCCGGCGATTATGACGGCGACGGCCGGACCGATCTGTTCCTGACCGCGGTCGGACACAACCGGCTGCTCCGTAACGTCGATGGCCGCCGATTCGAGGACGTGACCGGGTTGGCCGGCGTGGCGGGCGATGCGGACAGCTGGAGTACCAGCGCCGCGTTCTTCGACTATGACCGGGACGGAGACCTGGATCTGTTCGTGGTCAACTACGTGCAATGGTCACGGGATCTGGATTTCGAAGTGGACTATCGCCTCGCGGGGATCGGCCGCGCCTACGGTCCGCCGACCAATTTCCCGGGCAGCGACCCCTACCTCTACCGCAACGACGGCGATGGCAGCTTTACCGAGGTCGGCGCCCGGAGCGGCGTCCAGGTGCACAATCCCGCTACCGGCGCGCCGATGGGCAAGGGCCTGGCGGTCCTGGCTGAAGACCTGGATCTTGATGGCTGGACCGATCTGGTGGTCGCCAATGACACGGTACAGAATTTCCTGTTCAGAAATGTCGGCGGGCGATTCGAGGAACAGGGCACACTCGCCGGACTCGCCTTCGACAATGCCGGCAGCGCCACCGGCGCCATGGGGATCGATGGCGGCCGTTACGGGGATTCGGGCGAATACGCGCTGGCCATCGGCAATTTCGCCAACGAGATGAGCTCGTTCTACGTCGATGGCGGCCGCTCGATGTTGTTCAACGACGAGGCGATCGTCACCGGTATCGGGCCGGCCAGCCGCAGCGTCCTCACGTTCGGCGTGTTCTTCTTCGACGCGGATCTGGACGGCCGGCTCGATCTGCTGCAAGCCAACGGCCACGTCGAGGACGAGATCAGTCGTGTTCAGCCCAGTCAGCAGCACGCCCAGCCGGCGCAATTGTTCTGGAACTGCGGCGGCGGATGCCCCCGGCAATTCGTCCCTCTGCCCGGGGCCGCAACCGGCGATCTCGCCCGGCCGATGGTGGGGCGCGGCGCCAGCTATGCGGATATCGACGGCGATGGCGACCTGGACGTGGTCCTGACCCAGACGGGCGGTCCGCCGAGGCTGTTGCGCAACGATCAGGGTAGTGCTCACCACTGGCTGCGCGTCCGCCTGCTGGGGCAGCCACCCAACACGGATGCGGTTTCCGCCCGGGTCCGGCTCGACGCCGGCGGCCGGACGCAGGAGCGCCAGGTAAGCGCCGCTCGCAGCTACCTGTCCCAGACCGAGCTGACCCTGACCTTCGGTCTCGGCGAGGCAGGGATGGTGGATCGGCTGGAGATCATCTGGCCCGATGGTGAGCGGCGGATTCTTGAGGATATCCCCGCCGATCAGGAGCTTGCGGTATCCCGGACTGCCCCCGGCCCGGCATCGGCCGGCTCGTGATATCCTCTCGCGCCCCGCGGGATGGGGCCTGAGCCGCCCAGGCGGCCCAAAGCATGGCGGCCAGGAGCCGCCGGAATCGAACCGCGATAAAATCGACCAGAGTCCCCGGTAACGAGGACAGGATGACGATCCCATGAGCAGAATTCCGGATACGGCCAGCCGCTGGGTGCTGGCGGCCCTTCTGATCCTGCTGGCCATCACCGGCCGGGCCCAGGACGAGGCCGCCCTGCCGGACCTGGAACTCGTGCCCCATCCGGATATGGCTGCGCTGGAGCCGGAGGTACGCGAACGCCTGGAGCCGGCCTTCAGCTTTTTCCGGGACCAGCGGATGAATCTGGAGGGCGATTCCCTGGGCCGGGCCTACGGGCGCATGGGTATCAACTATTTCGCCAACGGCCAGGCGGAGGCGGCCGGCGCCTGCCTGCGCAACGCCATGGCGCTGGACACCAACAACCCCCGCTGGCCGTATCTGCTCGGGGTCCTGTACGACCAGACCGGGGACGCGGAGCGGGCGCTGGAGAGCTATGGACACGCGCTGGATCTGACTTTCGGCTTTACCCCGGCGCTGATCCGCCGGAGCCGGCTGCAGCTGGAACTCGGCCAGGTCGAGGAGGCCACGGATGGCTATACGGTGGCGGTGAGACGCAACCCGGAGGACGCCGCCGCGCTGGCGGGCCTGGGGGACGCCTATCTCGCGCAGGCAAAATTCGAAGAGGCCGCCAAGGCCTACACCAAGGCCCTGAGCGTGGATCCGGAAGCGGACTATCTGCATGGCCAACTGGCGGCCGTCTACCGCGGTCTGGGCGAGACGGCGAAGGCCGCGGAGGAAGCGGGCCGGGCCGGCGATCGACGGCCAGCCATCGACGACCCGTTGATGGCTTTCGTGCAATCCCACACGCTCGGCGCCGATCATTATCTGGCCGCCGCGAAGAAGGCAGAGGACTACAAGAGCCCTGATGCGGCTTTGGAGTTCTACGAGATCGCCACCTCGATCCGGCCGGGCGACGTCGGGTCATTGATCAAGATGGGCGAACTCAAGATCGCCACCGGCGACGGACCCGGGGCGATGAACGCTTTCGGCCGGGCGCTGGCGATCGAGCCGGGCAACGCCCGGGCGAATTATTTCGCCGGCACCCTGTTCGAGCAGCTGGGGGAGGACAGCGAGGCCGAAGCCCACTATCGGAAAGCGCTGGAAGCGGAGCCACAGCTGGTGGAACCCCGGCTGCTGCTGGCCAACAGCCTGATGCGGCGCCAGGAATTCTCCGAGGCCGGTGAGCATTACGGCCAGATCGCCCACCAGCTGCCCAGGGATACCGAGGTCATGTATCTGCTGGGCATGGCCTGGCTGGGGTCCGGTGATTGCCGGTGGGCGCACCCGGTCCTGGCCCGGGGTCTGGCCATCAATCCCGGTGACGGGCAGATCCTGGTGGCGCTGGCGAGGGCCTATTCGATCTGCGACGACGCCACCGAAGAGCAGCTGCGTCAGGCGCTGGAGACCGCCACCGTGATGTACACCAAGGCGCCGAGCCAGCTCACGGCCGAGACGCTCGCGATGGCGTCCGCGGCCAACGGACGCTTCGACGACGCCGTGGATTTCCAGGCCCAGGCCATGTTCGAGGCCCTGAAGACCGATCGTAAGGCAGACATGACCTGGATGCAGGACAACATGGCCCGTTATCAGTCAGGCCGGCGCGCCGAGCAGGCCTGGAGCCCTGATGCGGACGTATTCAAACCGCGCCGGCTACAGCCGGTCAAACCCGTCACGCCGGCGGGCTAGTCCCGGGCGGGCGCGGAGCAATCAGACAGAGGAAGACCGCCGATGGTATTCAAGACCGAAGAAGAGCTGCAGGCCTACACAGACTGGACCAAGGGCCAGCTGGAGAACATGGCCCAGCACGTGCGCAACAGCGATCTGTTCCAGGACGAGGTGATGGGCCATGCGGTCTGGACCCTGCCTCACAAGCTGTTTATCGGCAAAGCCTGGTCCAGATCGGATCGGAACCGCGCCTACTGGATCATCTCCGGTGTGGATATCCCCTCCGATCATATCGACCTGGCGGTGGCCGACACGGCCCGCGAGGCGGCACGCCACTTCGTCATGAAATGGCAGCTGCAGAGCGCCCGCCTGGAGCAGCTCGGCGAGAAGGGCAATGAGCCGGGAGAGGAAGACGTGGACTGGCAGCAGGTCGCCGAGGGCTTGCGCGGTCAGGCAGAAGGGCTGTACGGGCTGGTGGAGAAAGAAGAAATCTGGCGTCCTACCGAAGGCCCGCTGCTGGCTGACGCCTGAACCTCATTTGATCCGTTTGACCCGGACCGACTTGTTCCGGCCTTCCACCTTGAGCAGGTAGCTACCCATAAACGCCCGCTTGATCGTGATCATGGGGTTGGTCGCCCTGTAGGTCATCCGACCCGATCCGATCTGCTGCCAGACCTGGCCGTTCTCCAGCTCGAAGATGGTCTTCCCGTCCCAGCCGGTAAACTCCCCCACGTAGCGGCTCTGGATCCTGTCTACGTCATTGCCGGGACCATCTTCGATGCGTTCGGAGCCGAAGTAATCCGAGCTTGATCCGGAGGATGCATCTGCCGCTTCCGATGTCGCCGCCGGCGCATCCTGGGCCTCGGCAGCCGGTGCTTCCGCGGCGCCGGACGCCTGTGGCGCCGCCTCGGGAGCAGGCGACTCGGGCAGGCCGCCCCGGGCGCTCAGGCCCAGTTCGATCAACTCAGTCGCCAGCCGGTCGTAACACAGCAGTCGCTGGCCGTCGCTGGCGATGCGGGCGCATTTCATAAAGGCGGAGGCTGCCGAATCGGATTCAGCCGCCGCCGGCACCGCGGCCACCACGAACCCCAGCCCGGCGATGATCAACGTCTTTTTCATGAAGTGCTTCCACCTGATCCAATCGCGGAACGGTAGCAGAAACCCGGGGGCGGGCCTATCCTGAAAACCGCTCCGCGCGACCAGGCTCGATGCCTCGGTACCCGGCGCCCCGGGTCCCGGTGCAACGGCGGAGCGACGGCCCGGGCGCCAGCTTGCACGCTGTCAGCAAAAGCGGATAATTATGCGTTTTGCCCGATCCGGGTGCAGAATCAGAGCTTTATGGCCGCCCAGCCCCAATCCGAGGTGGAATTGTACCGACAGGCCCAGAGGACCCAGCACGAGGGTGATCTGGAGTCGGCCAAGGCCCAGTACCTGGAATTGTTGAAACGCTCGCCGGGCCACGCTGACGCGCTGCACTGCCTGGGCAATATCGACGCCCGTCAGGGCCGGCTCGACGACGCCGAACGGCTCATCCGCCAGGCGATCAAGCTCGATCCGCTGAAAGCCACCTTCATCAACAGCCTCGGCAACCTGATGAAGGCGCGCCAGCGGTTCGACGATGCGGCGGCCATGTATGAACAGGCCATCGCCCTGGAGCCGGAATTCGCCCTCGCGCACACCAACCTGGGTGAACTGCTGTTGAGTCAGGGCAAGCCGGAGGAATCCACCCGTTTCTTCGCCAGGGCGCTGGAGATCGACCCGAATCTGGCCGGCGCCTATGACAATCTCGGCCGCGCCTTCAACAACATGCGGCGTCTGCCGGAAGCCGCCGACGCCTTCCGGCGCGCGGTACTGATCCGCCCGGACTTCGCCGTGGCCTACGACCATCTCGGACATGCCCTGCGCGCCATGGATCGGATGGAAGAGGCCAAGGACGCGTTCGAACACGCGGTGGCCGTCGATCCGGCGCTGGCGTCGGCTCGCTACAATCTGGCGACGATGCTCATCCACCTGGGTGAAGTGGACGAGGGCATCACCCAGTTCGAAGAGGCCCTCAAGCTCCGCCCACGCCATCTGGACACCCTGATCAATCTCGGTATCGCCTACCACACCCGCGGCAACTTCAAGAAGTCGGCGGTCTGTTATCGGCACGCGCTGGAGCTGGATGCGGACAATTGGAGCGTGCATCTCAATCTCGGCCTGGTGCTCAACGAACAGCGTCGCGGCGAGGAGGCGGAATCGAGTTTCAGGCGGGCGCTGGAGCTCAACCCGGAGGCCGCAGACGTCTATGCGGAGCTGGCTGCCCTGTACGAGGAAACCAACCGCCTCGCCGAGCTGGAGGAGGCGGTGGCGCAGGGCCTGGCGATCGCGCCCGACCATCCGCGGCTCAATCTGGAGGCGGCGAAGGGTGAGCGACGGCGCGGTGAGACGGAACAGGGTCTGACCCGTCTGGCCCGCTTCGAC
Source organism: uncultured Gammaproteobacteria bacterium (assembly GCA_965364575.1). Lineage (GTDB taxonomy): Bacteria > Pseudomonadota > Gammaproteobacteria > Steroidobacterales > XN24 > CAMYOC01. Next base: position 6,583 of record CBDTYJ010000050.1, on the reverse strand, counting down.
ACCGCAGCCATGGACCCGCGCCTGGCAGAGCAATTCCATTACCAGCTCGGTTATCTGCACGACCGGGCCGGGCACGCCGATGCCGCCTTCGAGCACTTTACCGCGGCCAACAGGCTCGCCAGCGTGACGCCCCGGGCCCGGGCGGCGAAGCCCGAGCGTTTCCTCGGCCTGCTCGACGAACTGCACGCCTTCTTCAGCGAAGCGGATGTCGAGCGGTGGGCGCCCGCGCCGCCGGATGAGCGGCCGGCGCCGGTGTTCATGTTCGGCTTCCCCCGTTCCGGCACCACCCTGGTGGACGTGGTCCTGGACAGCCACCCGCGGATCTCGACGATCGAGGAACAGGTCACGATCCTGCCGGTCCTGGAGGCGCTGCAGGCCCGTCCGGGCGGTTACCCGGCGGCGCTGGCCGATCTCGACGAAGACGCGTTCTCGGATCTGCGCCAGCTGTATTTCGATGCGCTGGCGCCGCTGCTCCAGGATCACCAGGGTGATCTGATCGTGGACAAGATGCCGATCCGTACCGTACAGGCCGGCATGCTCTGGCGCCTGTTCCCGGACGCCCGCTTCATCTTCTGCCAGCGTCATCCCTGCGATGTGGTGTTGTCGAATTTCATGCAGCACTACACGGTCAGCGACGCCTTCGCGAATTTTTACCGGCTGGAAGACGCGGCGCGGATCTACGACAAGACGATGAAGCTATGGCGGCTGTACACGCGGCGGCTGCCGCTCCGCTATCACGTCGTACGCTACGAGTCCCTGGTCGCGGATCTCGAGGGCGAGATCAGGCAGCTGCTGGAATTCCTCGGCCTGGAATGGGATCCCCAGGTACTCGAATACACCGAGCGGGCGCGTCAGCGGGGCCGGATCAATACCAACAGCTATCATCAGGTCACCGAAGCCCTGTATCAAAGATCCCGCGACCGCTGGCGGGCCTATGCGTCGCAGCTGCAGCCGGTGATGGAGATCCTGACGCCCCACGTGGAGTCTTTCGGCTATGAGCGCTGACCCGGCGCTGCGCCTGGTCGATCTGATCCGCGTGTACGACGAGGCGCTGGATCCGGAACTCTGCACGCGCATCGTCGAGTATTTCGAGGCCGACCCGGAGCAACAGTTCCAGCGTGGCCGGCAGCGCACCTGGATCGAATACCTGATCACCCGTAACGAGCGTCCGGAGTGGCGGGACGTCGAGCGCCAGCTGGTCGACAACATGGTCCGTCATCTGGCCGATTACGCGACACATCCGGCCGCGACCATGCTGGCCAAGAAGGCGCCGCGGGCATTCGAACACCTGAAGATCAAGAAATACCTGGCCGGCAATCCGGAGCCGCACCATTTCCCGCTGCATGTGGATGTCTTCGATCACAAGACCTCGGTACGCACCGTGGCCTTCCTCTGGTATCTCAATACGGTGGAAGAGGGGGGCGAGACGGTGTTCCCGGTGCTCGGCACCCGCGTCGCGCCCCGGGCCGGCCGTCTGTTGATGATGCCGCCGAACTGGATGTTCGAACACATCGGTGAGGCCCCGATCTCGGGCGACAAGTATATCCTCACCAGTTACCTGAATTTCCGGGACCCGGAAGACGATTTCCGCTTCTCCTACCCCCTGCGATGAGCGGAGCCGACCAGGCAGGCGCGCGGCCGCCTGAAGCCGTGCTCCGGCAGGCGGAGACCCTGCTCCGGCAGCGCGATCCCGGCGCCGCTGAGTCCTTGTTGCGGCCGCTGCTGGCGGCGGACCCCGGGCTCGCGCCCGGCTGGAACGCGCTCGGCCGGGCCCTCAACAATCTCGGCCGGGTGCCGGAATCCGAACAGGCCTTCTCAGAGGCCGTCCAGCTGTCTCCGGACTATCTCGAGGCCTGGCTCAATCTCGCCCACGTCCAGCGCCGCCAGGGTCGCCTGGCCGAGACCGAGACCGCCTGCCGCCGGGCCATGGAACTCGCCCGGCCGGACACACCTGAGGATTTCCGGGCGCGACGTCTGCTGGCCAGCGTCTGTCTGCTTGGTGGGCGGCCCGACGCAGCTAGTGAACTGCTTGGCCCGGTACTCGCCGCCAGCCCCGACGATCCAGCCGTGCTGCGTGAGTTCGGGGACGTTCTGCGTGGCCAGAAGCGTCTGGAGGAGGCCAGGGAGATTTACCGCCGTTGTCTGGAGCTCGCGCCTGATGACCACGACGTCCGTGCCGCCCTCGGTATCGTCCAGCACGGACTGGATCAGCACGCCGCCGCCGCCGCCAGTTTCCGGCAGGTGCTCGCCCGGGAGCCGGGTCATACTGTCGCCAGGGAGGGGTTGATCTGGACCCTCGAGATCCAGAGGGACTTCGAGGGCGCGCTTGCGTTGCTTCAGCCGATCCTTTCGGCCGACTCCACGCCGGCCTGGGCCGTGATCACGGCCGCACGCATGCTGCGCCGGCTGGGCCAGCACGAGCGGGCGCTGACGATGCTGGAGACCGCCGATATCGATGGCTGCAGCGCGGAGGATCGTGCCACTATCCATGCCACCCGGGGCGAGATACTGGACGACGCCGGCCGCTTCCGGGAGGCTTTCGAACAGTTCTGCCGGGCCAATGCCTGTCTGCCTGGCGGATTCGATCCCCGGGGGTACCGGCAGACGATCGACCGCCTCGCCGCCTTCTTTTCCGCCGAGCGCATTGACGCGCTGCCGCGCTCCGGTGTATCCAGCGACGCCCCGGTATTTATCGTCGGCATGCCGCGCTCGGGGACCTCGCTGATCGAGCAGATCCTGGGCAGCCACCCCGGCGTCGAAGCGGGCGGTGAGCGCACCGATATCTACCGCATGCCGCGCCGACTCGCGGGCGGCCAGGCGGCAACGCGGTGGCCCGAGTGTCTGTTCGACGTGACCGAAGAGACGCTCGAGCGGCTCGCGGAGGATTATCTGCAGGCGGCGCCGGGCTGGGCGCGGGCGCCGGCCCGGATTACCGACAAGCTCCCGGCCAACTACCTAAACCTGGGCTTGATCCAGCTATTGCTGCCCGGCGCGCGCGTCATCTGGTGCAGGCGGGATCCCATGGATACCGGCCTGTCCTGTTTCCAGCAGAATTTCCGCAGCGAGGGTATGGATTTCGCCCGGGATCTCGGTCATATCGCTCTGCAACAGCAGGGATGCCGGCGACTGATGGAACACTGGCAGCGGGAGTTGTCGCTGCCGATACATGCGGTGGACTACGAGCAGGTGATCGAGGATCCCGAGGGCCAGGTCCGGCAGCTGCTGGCATTCGTCGGTCTGGACTGGGACGAGGCCTGTCTGAATTTCCACCGCAGCCGGCGAGTGATCCGGACCGCGAGCTACGAACAGGTACGTCAGCCGATCTACAGCAGCAGCATCGGGCGCTGGCGCCACTACGAGCCCTGGCTGGCGCCGCTGGCGGCGGCGCTGCAAGCGCCCTGGATCAGCCCAGCCGGGCCTTCAGGCCCGTAAACGGAATGGCGGCCGCCTCGATCCCGGCCGCCCACTCCAGCCCCGCTTCGATCTCGTCACCGTATGTCCGCCGGGCGGCCGCCAGTTCAGCCTGACGCTGTTCAGACCCGTAACTTCGCTCCGGATCCTTGGCGCTGCGTCCGCCCAGGCCCGAGAGGACAGATGCCAGGGTGGCCGGATCCTGGCCCTGGCCGAAGAACTGGCAGATGTCTTCCAGCCCGGCCTCGGGGGCGTCCAGGAAACGGTCGAAATCCAGCAGCCGGACGCGGCCATCGAGGGCCGGGTCGTCCAGGGCCCTCGCGAGCTCGCGCGCATGGAGCAGCCAGCTCATGGCGGCCAACTGGGCCGGGGCATAGTCGTCCACCGATCCGGCCGCGCCGGGCACCAGGCGCCGGAAGTCCCCGATCCGGAAATCGCGCGCGAATAGCTGCGTCTCCCGTCGGGCATCCGGCCGCAACATCGTGGTCAGATAGGTCTCCAGGCTGACGTACAGCAACAGCGCACGCTCCTGGCCGGTAAAGCCGAGCAGGCGCGGGATCAGGTTGCCGGCATGGCTGGTGGGTTTGACCATGGCAGTCTGATCCGGTCGCCAGGTCCTTCCCAACAAGGCCAGAGCCAGCTCGAACAGGGCTTCCCAGCGCTCCAGCGAGATCGGGAAGCCCGGTTCGTGGAGCCGGCGGAGGCTCCGGGACAGCCCCATCAGCAGGGGCGGTTCCCGCAGCGCCAGCCATCCCGGAAGCTCGCCCAGCAGACGGGACAACAAGGTCGATCCGCAGTGGCCGGTGTGAAAGATGTAATGGATCGGTCGGCGCCGGATACCGCTCCGCCTGGCCAGATTCAGCAGTGCGTCCAGATCCACGGCCAGGTCGCGGGGCCCCGCGCGCCGGATCCGGTTGTCCAGGAAGCTGGAGGCCCGGTAGCTGGTCTCGTCCATGGGCGACAGGACGGCCGTGCCCTTGACCGGATCCAGGTCCCGCAGGAACCAGGCCGGACTGCGGGTGAGATCCCGCAGCGGGTCTCCGGGGTCGCCCGAATCCGGTATGGGGCCGTTCATGGGGCGGCAGCGTAGCACAGGCCGGGGCCGCCGCCGTGATATGCTTTCGCGCCCTCGAACGCGCATGTGCCTGGATGAGAAACTCACCCTTCTGCAGACTGTTCCGGACCGCATCCCGATACCTCGCGGTGTTCGCCGCCACCGTGTTCGGCAGCCTGTCCGCGGCGGCGGACGACGGTCTGTTCGTCGATGTCACCGACAGCGCCGGCCTCGCGTTCCATCACTTCAACGGTATGAGCGGTGAGCTTTATTTTCCGGAGATGATGGGTTCCGGGGTCGGGCTGCTGGACTACGATGGCGATGGGGATCTGGACGTCTATCTGGTCCAGGGCCACATGCTGGGGGGCAAGCCCCTCTCGGACGCCACTTTCGAGCCCCGGCATCCCGTGCCCCTGACAGATCGCCTGTTCCGTAACGACAGCACGGCCGGCCGGCTCAGATACGTGGATGTCACCGAGGACTCCGGCCTCGCGGCCACCGGTTACGGCATGGGCGTCGCCGTGGGCGACTACGACAACGATGGCCGCCCCGATCTGTACGTCAGCAACTTCGGCAACAACCAGCTCTGGCGCAATCGGGGCGACGGCCGTTTCGAGGACGTGACCGCTGCCGCCGGTGTCGACGATCCCCGCTGGAGTGTCAGCGTCGCCTGGTTCGATTTCGATCGGGACGGCTGGCTGGATCTTTACGTGGGCAACTACGTGGATTTCTCGTTCGAGAACGCCAAACCGTGCCGGTCGTCCACCAGCGCGCGGGACTATTGCTCGCCCCTGGTATATCAGCCGCTGGTGGACAGCCTTTTCCGGAACAGAGGCGACGGCACCTTCGAGGACGTCAGCCTGCAGGCCGGAATCCGCGGCGACTTCGGCGGTGCCCTCGGCGTGATCGGCGCCGACTTCAACGGTGACGGCTGGCAGGATATCTACGTCGCCAACGATGGCGTCCCCAACCAGCTCTGGATCAACGGCCGGGACGGCCGCTTCGCCAACGATGCCATCCTCGCCGGGGCCGGCGTCAATATGGATGGCAGTCCCGAAGCGAGCATGGGGGTCGACGCCGCCGACTTCGATGGCGACGGTGACGAAGACCTGTTTATGACCCACCTGGCCCGCGAGACCAATACGCTCTACGTCAACGATGGCCAGGGCTGGTTCGAGGATCGCACCGTGACGATGGGGCTCGCCGGGCCCAGTTTCCCGATGACCGGATTCGGTACCGGCTGGATCGACTACGATAACGACGGCTGGCTCGATCTGCTGGTGGTCAACGGTGCGGTCACCGCCATCGAAGCCCAGATGCTGGCCGGCGACCCGCTGCCCCTGCGCCAGCCCAACCAGCTGTTCCGTAATCTCGGCGAAGACCGCTTCGTCGACGTCTCCATCGAGGCCGGCAGCGCGATCCTCACGCCCCGGGTCAGCCGCGGCGCGGCCTTCGGCGATCTGGACAACGATGGCGATACCGATGTGATCGTCTCCAACAACGCGGGTCCGGCCCGGGTTCTGGAGAACCGCGTCGGCGCTCGCAATCGATGGCTGGGGCTGCGGTTGCTGACCGGTGATCCGGGCCGGGATGCGATCGGGGCGCGGGTCTCGCTGAGCGGAGACCCATCGCTCTGGCGCCGCGTCCGCACGGATGGCAGCTACGCCTCTGCCAGCGACGCCAGGATCCTGTTCGGCCTGGGCAGCAGGTCTGCCGCGGAACATTCGGTCCGGGTGCTCTGGCCTGACGGCAGCGAGGAACGCTTCGATGGATTACAGGACGGCCGCTATCACACACTGCGGCAGGGCGAAGGTGCGCCGCCTGCCCCGGGACCATGATCCGTCCCGGCCGCGCGTGGATCGTCCCGCTCTTGCTGTGGTCGGGCGCCGGCCTCGGCTCTGCCCCGGAGCCGCCGGCCCCCGCCCTGGACGATTTCGAACCCGGCGTCCGGCAGGGTCTGGACGAGGGTCTGGCAGCCTTCCGCAGTCGGGCCGCCGCCGGTGATGCCGAGTCCCTGGGCCTGGCCTGGGGCGAGCTCGGCATGGTCTATCAGGCCCATCATCTGCAGACCCTGGCCCGCCAGTGTTATCTGCAGGCCGTGCAGCATCAGCCGGAGGT
>CBDTYJ010000049.1:0-12895 GCA_965364575.1 uncultured Gammaproteobacteria bacterium | reverse complement strand
TCGATCTCCAGTTCGCTCTGATCCACCTGGCCGTCGTCGCGATCCCATCGCGCCCGCTGTGCCTCGGTGGCGAGCGGCGCGTCGATGGGATCGCGCCGGCCCTCCGACGCGAACCGGCCCGGCGGCCCCTGGAGGAAAGAAATGAACCCGGCATCGACCAGGAAGACCAGGTCATCGAGGCCGTCGCCGTTTACGTCGCCAGTCTGCGGCGGGCGCGGCAGATAGCTGATGCCGGTCTCGGAGACGACGACCCGGGGCCTGATCTCGAGCAGGAAGCGGTCGAACCCGGTCTCTCGCTGTCGACCCAGAAGCCAGCCCCCGAATTGTGGAGCGAGGAAATCATCCAGGCCATCGCCATCGACGTCGCGGATGAAATCCGAGCGGGCCGGGCCCAGAGACGGCCGGCCGTGGTAGACGCTGGAAAATTCGACCACCCGGACCGCGTCTCCGGTTGCCGGATCAAACACGGCGACGCCCAGTTCATCGAAAAGACAGACCCGGTCGCTGCCGCGACCCTGGGGATCGCCGACATCGTAGAAGAATGCCGAATCGGGGAATACGCCCGTGGCGACTGTCTCGCCCTCGGCCAGCCCGATCACGCTGTATCGCCATGCCTCTCCCTGCCGACCCACGGCGAGCAGCCCCGCTCCGTCGGCAAGACGCATGGTTAGCGGCGGCCCATGCACCTCGTGATCCAGCCGGACGATGAGTTCGCGGAAATCCTCGCCGGCGGAAACCGCCGGTGCGAGACCGCACGCCAGCCAGGCGATCGCGAGGCCACGCCGCGCCTGACGGAGTCCGTTCAAATCCGGAAAAGCCAATACTGCGGTCCCCGAGAATGCTGCCTGCGGGATAGGATGCCGACCCGTTCGTCCAAGGTCAGACCACGCACCTGCGCCAGAGTTGCCGGACTTCCGGCCTCGATCCATTCCGACGGGATGGCGTCTATCGCGGCGTGGCCCGTCGGGACGCGGTGGATGGCTAGCCGATACGGATCTCGCGCCGGATGGCGCCGACCCGACAGGATCGGATGGTGGCGGTGATGCTGCCCTGACCTCTGACCACCACAGACTGGCGGGCCGCGCCCGTGTTGCCCTGGCCGTAGGGGTAATACAAGGCCCCGGTGCCGTCCCCGAGTCCGCGGCCCCAGCCGTCCAGATGGCCCAGGATACGCCGCGACGGACCCTCCACCAACGAGCAGCCTTCGCATTCCAATTCGAGATAGAGCGCTTCGTTCCAGCTCAATTTCTTCGCCGAGCTGAGCCCAAAACTCGGCAGGTAGCCACGATTCTCCACCGTGATATCCACGCGTCGGAGCCCGTCCGTCAGATCCTCGATGGTGACATCGGCGAAATTGATCCGGGGCATCATGGCCGCCACCCGAAGGAAGGCGGCGGATTGCTGGTCGCAGACCTCCGGCAACAATTCATAAGGCGGATTGAATATCCCGACCCGCTGGTCGATGCCACCCAGCTCGACGGGTCCGAGTTGCGGATGCTGATGCGGCTTCCAGTCCAGCACGGCACGGCCGGCGTTCTCGTCCCGGTCCCATTCGGCGATCGCCACCAGGTCTTCCCGGCTGAGGTCGGTATAGGCCTTGACGAACGGCTTCTTGCGCTCGAAGCCGACCCGGGCGAACAGATCCCAGAGCTCGACCACCCAGGCGATACAGCCCCGCTGGTGATAGGCATAATCGATCAGATCGCCGTGGATCGGCTTCTCGGGCTCGTAGGTGAATTCTTCGAATCCGCTGACCATCGGGTAGCCGCTGGAGTCCTCCAGCCATTTGGCCACCTGCCGGAAGATCGACAGATCGGACTGGTCCATCTTGCTGTCGGGTTGATGACCCAGCGGCCGGATGCCGACACCGCCGAAGGTGTGGAGATTGAGCCAGACAAAGATATTGGGATGGCTGGACGTAAATTCGATTATCGCCCGGGATTCCGGTTCGCTGCCGGGGAACGCCCCCGCGCCCATCTGGTCGTGTTCCGGTGCCCACGCCCAGGGGAAATTGCGGTTCAGATCGGTGGGACTGTCCGACAGGAACGACGGTGACGGGATGGTCTTGCCGTCGTAGTTCTCGATCATCCCTTCCGGGTAGAGCTTGTAGAACGGCCCCTCGTCATCGAGGGTACGCGGCAGCATCAGGTTGCGGACCTCGACCGACTCGACGAACTCGCCGGTAGGATCTTCGACGCGCATGGCGAAGGCCTGGCCGTCGCCGTCCAGGTCCTCGGTGCGCCAGAACGAGCGCCCCTCGTCCGGGCGGTGGTCCCGGGTGTTGGAGCGGACATAACGGCTCTCGCTGAGCATCCGCTCCGCCCCGTCCGGAGAGACCCGCGGCATGATGTAGAACAGGGTCTCCCGCAATGCCTCGCAGACGCCGGGCGAGAGACCCTGGGGTGCGGCGCCTTCCGCGTGGAATCTGAGCATGTCCTCGGCGATGGCCAGGGCCACGCTCGATCCGCACAGCTCCGCCGCATGCATATTGCCGTCCACCCACACGGCGGGCCGCTTGTCATCGGGTTGCGGCCCGACGGTGAGCAGCCACAGCTCGCGGCCCTCGTCTGTGCGTCCCAGTGATTGCAACCGGGCAATGTCCGGGTAATCACGCTCCCACTGACGCAAGGTGGTGGTCAGGGCTTCGTAGCTCAGATAGGTTTCTCGGAAATTGGTGTTCATGCCGGCGATGATAAAGCTTATTCCGATCGGATTTTCGGGATTTTCCGGTCCGATCGGGAACCCATGGCCGCGGCCCGACCCTCATCGGGTAATGGAAAGAGCAAAGGGGCGGGACGCTCTTGCGCGGGAGGTTATCATCTCTCGGGGCCCTGCCTCGGCCCGGTGTGGAAAGGAACCCGGATGGCAACGCGAATCCTGGCTGCGACGCGCAAGATCTGGCCGCTGCTGACTCTGGCGGTGCTCGCGGCCGGCTGCGCCGGCGCGGGACTCCGATCCCCGGATACCTCGCCGGATCATCCCCTGGCCGGGCGGATCTGGGACGTGCGCGCCGGGGCCTTCGTCGATTATCCGACCCTGCTCGGCGAAGCGGCCATGGCCCGGCACGTGCTGCTCGGTGAAATCCATATCAACGGCGAGCATCACGAAATCCAGGCCCGCATCGTCGAGGATCTGAACGGCCTGGGGCCGCCCCGGTCACTGGTGTTCGAGATCTTCGAACAGGGCCAGCAGCCGGACATCGACCGGGCGGCGGCGCGGCCCGGCGTGACGACCGGGACCCTCGCCGACGCCACCGGCATCCGCGACAGCGGCTGGAACTGGGACAGCTACGAGCCCCTGGTCGGCCTGGCCCTCAGCGAGGGCATGCCGATCCGCGCCGGCAACGCCCCGCTGGCGGACGTGAACCGGGTCGCGAGAGAAGGCGCCGGCACCCTCCCGGAAAGTAGACTGGCCGACCTGGGCCTGGCAGCGCCGCTGCCGCCTTCGGCCCATGCGGCGCTGACCGAGACCATCGTCGCCAGCCACTGCGGCCACGTTTTCGGCGACATGACCGAGCGTCTGATCGCGGCCCAGCGTCTGCGGGACGCGACCATGGCGGAGGTGATGATCACGTCACGGCCGGGGGAGACCGTGCTGATAACCGGCGCCGGTCACGCGCGCCGTGACTACGGCGTGCCGTTTTATGTCGCCGGCCGGGATCCGTCGGCGACGGTCTTGTCGATCGGGCTGACCGAGGTCAGGCCGCAGCGGCTCGACCCGGCCGAATACGTGGACCGCCTGGAGGGCCTCGAGGCCCCCTTCGACTATCTCTGGTTCACCAGCCGCACGGTCAGCGAAGATCCCTGCGAACAGTTCAGGGACCAGCTCAGGGAACTCCAGGACCGCGATTCCGGCGACGGGCCCGATGATCCGACGGCGCGGACCCCGGCACCGGTGACGAGGGCGCTGCTCGGACGTTCCTGAGGGCGGGATGGAGGACGCGTCGCGCGGCTCGCTGTCGGCGAGACCCCTCCTGTCGCGTCAATAAGCGCGCCGTATATCTGTCCGGAACCGGCTCCGCCTGGCGGAATCGCTGGTCGCCGGCGCCCGGGCGGCGGTCGGTCAGCGAATGCCTCGACGCTCCCCCGGATCCCGAACCCGGATTTGTGATCCAGTTCGCTTTGCCCGCCGGTCCCCATGCGTAAGCTTCGAAGTTCATGCAAGCGCCCGCTTTTCAATCCTATGTGGAATTCGCGGCCATCTCGGCCGCGGTCCCCGCTGTCTACCTGGCCGCCGTCTGGCTGGTCACCGCCGCGGTGAGGCTCATCGGCCGCTTCCGACCGCCCGTCCCAGTCAGCCCGCGGCCCGGCGAGATGATCCACCAGGCGCTGAAAGTCTCCGGCCGGGCGCTGGACCATGGACGTACCGCAGCACTGCTGTTCGGGGTGTCCTATCTGCTGCTGGTCAATTTCGGTCGGACCGGATGGTGGGCACCGCAGTCGCTCGCGGTCAATGTGGCCATCCTGATCGGGCTGCTGATTCCCCTCGGCTTCGGCGGGTTCAAGCTGATCCAATTAACCGGCTACCGTAGCCGCTGGCACCGGCTGCTCGATCTCCACCGGCAGATGGCGCGACGCCTGGTGGACGTACAGGTGCGGGGCTACCGGGTCTTCCCCTCCGTGTCGGTGGGCGATGGCATCCTGGATTACGTCGTCGTCGGGCCCAACGGCGTCTACGCGGTGCAGCTCTTCACGCCGCCGCCCGGCGCCGAATCGGCCAGGTTCGAGCGCGGCGGGCTGACCTTCCAGCCTGGCGGCACGCGGGCCAGTCTCCAGACGATGAACAAGCACGTGGCGGCGCTGGCCCGGCAGCTCGGCGAGCGAGCCGGCTCCGGGGTCTGCGTGCTTCCGGTCCTCGCCGTGCCTGATTGCCGCATCGAGAGCGGCGATGAAGAAGGACCCATGGTGGTCAGTCTCCAGGCCTGCTCCGCGTTCGTCGGCTGGCAGCACGAGGACTTCTTCCTGCACGAGGACGACGTCGCCAACCTCAGCGGCTACCTGGGCGAACAGTCCATGCAGAATCCGCCCGCCACGGTCGGCGCGGCCGTGGATGCCCTGGCGCGCCAGACCGGCTCACCCGTCACCGCCTGATAAAGACATTTGGGGTCAGAGCAAAAACTGTCTCCAGTTTTTGCTCTGACCCCAGATATTCCAACAGTGCATAACAGAGTCCGGCAGGGATTTTTGCCACCTTAATTGGCGGGCATCGCGTAGAGTTACGGAGTGCCCTCAGATCGACAGAACTCTGAATGTCTGCTTTCGGCCACAAGGAGCCGGCGCGGCGCTATCGTAGGAGCGGCTTCCAGCCGCGATGCCGGCATGGACAACTCTTCGGGACGATGAGGATTGCCGGACCCGACTCCGCTACCTGAGCGAGAACCCGCCTCGAGCTGGTCTGGTAGACCAAGTTTAAGACTATCCGTACTTGATGTTGCCGGATTGGTGGCATCGTGACGGCGGATCGCGGCTGGAAGCCGCTCCTACGACGCACTGTGGTAATCGGCTGCAGTGGGTCGGAAGCAGAATTTCACCGGCAAAAGTCCCGCACTCATCGTGCTGACAAAAGAAAGGTGGCTACCGGCTGAGCCGATAACCGTCGGATTTTATTGTAAAAAATGGCGCGTCCGGAGAGATTCGAACTCCCGACCACCTGGTTCGTAGCCAGTCACCTTTCCAGAAAATTCCATATCGTTCATTTGCTTGCGCCCCCCGGGCGTCCCACGGAATGCGGTCCAGTGGGGAAGTGACCCTCTGATTCCTGGCTAATGTAGGAGCTTCAATGAAACATGATTCCGAATGTCTGCTTTCGGCCAGACCACAAAGCAGCCCCTTAGCCGTGCCCCATATTGGGAGTTGATGAAGAAGCAGAAGACGACCCAATCGGACCATTCATGCAGCCGCTGGCCAGCGGCAGCGAATGATCCGATGCTAAGTTCATTGGTAGGCGCCTCTGAAGAGACCTCGGCGTGGCTTGGCTCGAGAGCGCCGGGAGCGGCGACGGCCTCGACTCGATGGTGAGCGCGCGGTCGCCTCGCGCTCGCGGAGTGATCGCGAGATGCCTTTATCGATGGCAGACCCGATGTCAACGGGCAGCATAAGTGCAGGGAGTCGAAAATGACCGACAAGGGACAGGAACAGAGCCGTCTGCGGGGTTTCCCACTGTTCACAATTCTCGGCTTTGAGATTCGACTCAACCTGAGCTGGCTGCTGCTTGGTCTGTTGATTACATGGACGCTCGCCGAGGGCTTCTTTCCGCAGCGCTATCCGGATCTTGGTGCACAGGCCAGATGGTGGATGGGTGTGGCCGGCGCTGTCGGCGTCTTCCTTTCCATCGTCTTCCACGAGTTGAGTCATTCGCTGGTTGGACGTCGCTTCGGCATGCCGGTCGGTGGCATCACGCTGTTTGTTTTCGGCGGCATTGCGGAGCTTCGTCACGAGCCGAAAACACCGCGCACCGAGTTCGTGATGGCGGTGGCCGGCCCTCTGTCCAGCCTCGTGCTGGCCGGCGTCTTTTTTGTCGCCCACCACTTGGCGCAGCGGCTCGGCTGGCCGATCCCGGTCGTGGGGGTGCTGCATTACCTGACGGTAATCAACGTCATCCTGGCCGTGTTCAACCTGGTTCCGGCCTATCCACTCGACGGCGGGCGCATGTTTCGGGCTGCCCTATGGGCCTGGCGCAAAGACGTCAGGGAGGCCACGCGAGTGGCGAGCAGGGTCGGTTCGTCCTTCGGCCTGGCCTTGATGGTCCTTGGTGTCCTCGGTTTTCTCACCGGCGACTTCGTCGGGGGGATGTGGTCATTTCTGATCGGAGCTTTCATACGAGGAGCGGCCATGACATCGTATCGCCAGCTACTGACGCGCCAGTTCCTCGAGGGCAAGACCGTGGCCGACCTGATGAACGATCAACCGATTACAGTTGCGCCATCGATCACACTCGAGGAGTTTCTCGAGCAGTACGTGTACCGGAAACCGCAGCTGCTATACCCGGTGGTCGACGACTCGCGCCTGGTCGGCTGCGTCAAGATCTCCCAGGTCAAAGCTATCCCCGAGGAATTCAGGGGCGAGAGAAACGTCAGTGACATACTGTCGCTGTGTTCGGAAGAAAACACGGTGTCGCCGGACGACGACGCCGCAGAGCTGCTGGGTAGAATGCTGGTCCCAGGCGTCGTCGACAGCCAGATTGTCGAAAGTAACGGCCGGCTGGTCGGGACGATATCACTCCAGGACCTTCGCAACATCATGGCGCTGAAACTCGAACTCGAGTCACAGGACACCCGGTAGATCCGGAGCCGGCAAGTCCAGCAACGGGCCCGCGCCTTGCAGGAAGCGGACGTTCACCAGCAATAGTCCGGCACTCGTCGTGCTGAACAGAAAGGTGGCTACCGGCTGAGCCGATAACGACTGAGTTCATGCATGGGCTCACAGTAAAAACCGGTCCCGGTTTTTACTCTGACCCCGGAGATTGCGACAATCAGGCGAGCGGACGAGCGTAACCTTCATATCCGCCGGGGGGAGAGCTGACATGAGCACCATCCGAATCCTCGTCGGCACCCGCAAGGGCGCCTTCATCCTCACCTCTGATGGCAAGCGGGGGAAATGGTCGATCGATGGTCCGCATTTTGCGGGTTGGGAGGTCTACCACCTCAACGGTTCCCCCGTGGACCCCGATCGGATTTACGCCTCCCAGACATCGGGCTGGTTCGGCCAGATCATCCAGCGTTCGGACGACGGCGGCAGATCATGGATACAACCCGGATCGGACAGCGCAGCCGAGGAGGCTGCCGCCGCTGGCGTGCCCCAGGGCCAGAGCAACATGTTTGTCTATGACATCTCCGACGAGACCGGCAGACCCCTGACCACCCATCAGTGGTATGACGGCACCCAGCATCCGTGGGAATTCGCACGGGTATGGCATCTCGAACCGTCACCGGAGGACCCGGACACCTGTTATGCCGGGGTCGAGGATGCCGCCTTGTTCAAGACAACGGACGGCGGCGCGACCTGGCGCGAGCTTGCCGGCCTGCGCGGTCATCCATCGGCCCCGGACTGGTCACCGGGTGCCGGCGGCATGTGTCTGCATACGATCATCCTGGACCCGAAACACAACGGCCGCATCTTCTGCGCCATCTCGGCCGCCGGCGCATTCCGCTCGGACGATGGGGGAGACACCTGGAGACCCATCAACCACGGCCTTCATTCAGACTACATCCCGGACCCGACCGCGGAAGTGGGGCATTGTGTGCATCGCCTGGCGATGCATCCCTCGAATCCGGATACCCTGTTCATGCAGAAACACTGGGACATCATGCGCAGCGATGACGGCGGCGAATCGTGGCGCGAGGTCAGCGGCAATCTGCCGAGCGACTTCGGCTTCCCCATTGCCGTCCACGCCCACGAGCCGGAGACCATCTACGTGGTACCGATCCTGAGCGATTCCCTCCACTACCCGCCCGACGGAAAACTGCGCGTCTACCGCAGCCGCTCAGGCGGTGAGCAGTGGGAGGCCCTCGGCAATGGCCTGCCGCAGCAACACTGTTACGTCAACGTGCTCCGTGATGCGATGGCCGTGGATACGGCCGACCCCTGCGGTATCTACTTCGGCACCACCGGCGGCGAGGTCTATGCGTCGGCCGACAGCGGCGACAGCTGGGGACCCATCGCGAGCAACCTGCCTGCGGTGTTATCGGTCGAGGCGCAGACCATCCCATGATCCGGGTCCTGCTGCCTCACCACCTGCAGGTGCTGGCCAGCTGCGGTCGCGAAGTCACGCTGGATGTCGACGGCCCGGTGACTCAACGGACCGTGCTGGCGGCGCTGGAACTCCGTTACCCGATGTTGCGCGGCACCGTTCGCGATCACGTGACGATGAAGCGCCGACCCATGGTCCGGTTCTTCGCCGACCGCAGGGATGTCACCCACGAATCACCGGACGCGGAATTGCCCAGAAGCGTCGTCTCCGGCGAGGAGCCGTTTATCATCATCGGCGCGGTCGCCGGCGGCTAGGCGACGGATCGATCAAAGACGATGAGATGAGCATCGATTCCCGGTACGAACATGTACCCGCAAAGACGGTCCTCCGGGATCGGGGTAAAACCCGGGCGGGATGAGCGGAATGTCGGGTCGATGAGGGATGACTGCTTCGGTCAAGCTGGGGGTGTCTTGTCCGGGCTGGTCATTACTCCGACCCCGGGGATTGTCCTCGACTCTAGAAGCGCGATTCGCGCAGTCGTTCCCAGTCGAATGCCTCTGCCTGCCGCTCGAAGCGGATCAGGCTGACCGACAGGTCTCTGAGTGCCGCGAGGAGTCGGTAAAGACGCAGCGCATCCGCTGTTGCAGGGCGCTCCCGATCACCAGCATTCATGGCGGCCTCGACGCTGCCCTCAAAATGCCGGACCTCCGCATCGAGCTGTCCGGCCAGGTCGGCGCCGACAAGCGCCCTGGGGTCCGTCGAGAGCCTGCAAAACAAATCGTGAATGGTGGACCGCCATCTAGAGAGTTCCTCGCGCAGTTCGGCCGGCAATCGTCTCGTTTGGTGCGTGATCTCCGCCCGCGCCGCATGGACCTCGATGATGCGGCGCCGGAGGCCCTGGAGCGTGGCGACGAGCGCCTGGGCCGACGGCTGGGCGTCGGACCCGATCCGTGCCTGGACGCCCCCGCAGTAGGACAGCATCTTAGTCGGAATCGAGTCGACCTCGTGGGCGTGGAAACGCTCACGCAGTCGCGCCAACCGTGACGATTCCGGGCCGCGACGCCACTGTGAGTCGCCGACGAGAAAGCTGCAGCTTCGGAAAAAACGCCGGAGCAATCGCAGATAGCGGTCCCGATGTTGATACGAAATGGGCAAATACCCGGTCAAAGCGACGAGCCCGATGAGAAGAACCAGCGGCAGCATCAGATTGGCCCAGTTCAGGAACGAATAGGTCTGATCGTTCGAAACTCCGGTGACCATGATCAGCCCGGCCAGCCAGATCGGCCTGTCGATGGGCGCCTTCTCGAGCGGGAACCGGTAGCCGATGCCTAAGACGGCAAGGAACAGGACGATACCGAGTTCCGTATATCCCACTAGCCGGGGCAGCACCAGCATGTAGAGAACGCCGGCAAAAATAAGGACCCTGAGCACGGGCGCCATGGCGAGCGTGACCGGCACCTGCGGCATCATCGTCAGGGCCAAACACACGGAGTTGGTTACGGTAATGAAGATCACGGGACCCGGGAGTCCGGGGACGAACATGGCTAGCAGACAGCACAGCCATACGGCGATGAAGGCTCGCATGGCGTTAAGGAAACGATCGGGGTCGAACACGGGCGGTGGGGAGCCCGCCGTGGCGGCGCCGCCCGGCGCCGGGGTCTCCCCGAAACCGGCCGCGGCGGCCATGTTGGTGAAAAGGGATGCGGTCAGCCGGTCCACGCGGCTCATCTGGTCCGTACACGCGATCAAGGCGGCGCGATCGAACAGGGGCAGCCCGTCGAGGCGGGCAGGGTCGAGTCCGGCATCCGCAGGCGCCGGCGCCATCCCGGGCGCCTGGCCCTGCAGCATTTCCTGGATCGCCAGCAGCCGACGGTCGACCTCCGCACCGAATTCGGTCAGACCGGGGAGCAGGCTCTGCAGGTCCAGCTCGCGCACGTCGGCGAGGCTGGAATACCAGCGTTCCAGTGCCTCCCTCAGGGCTGCCAGGTCTGCGACCAGCCGCCGCCACGCGTCGCGTCGCTCCCGGATCGCGGCGCGGTCCAAGGCAGCACTGTCCAGCATCATCGGCAGCCGGCTCAGGATTGGCGCGGCCCTGGCACGAAGTTCGTCGGCCGTCTGGTCTTCGCCCTTGCCCGCCATCAACTTCAGGAGATAGTCGGCGGTGCGGCGCTCCGCGTCGACGATGGTGCCTATGGCCGTTTTCAGGGGCGTACTGCCCGAGGCTGGCCAGATCAGGAAGGAGACAAGGCTGTAGACGAGGACACCGAGCCCCGTCTCCTGGGCACGCAGGATCACCGTTTCGAAGCTCGACGCCGCCTGCACCCCGCCGCTAAATGCAAGAATCGGTACCGTGAAGCCCGCGTATTGCCAGAAGTAACCCTTCGTGCCCCCGGTCAGCAGGTAGCCGCATAGCAGGATCCAAGCCGTGATCAGCCCCAGGAACAGCCATCGCTCCTGGGGCGCCACGGCGACCATTGCCAGCGTCACGACCACCGCCGCAGCCGTCCCGGCGATTCGGAGGAGTCCCTTGTGCAAAGAGTCGCCGCTCGTAGTGAAACTGCACATGAAGATCGCGAGGGCCGCCCAATAGGGTTTCTCCCAGTCCATGGCCAGGGCGATGCCCGTGGCGATCACGTACGAAAGGGCGAGTTTGAAAGCGTCTTTGAATCGCCGGGACAGCAGCGGAACTGTCGCAGGGCCCGCCGGCCGGCTGGCAGAGCGCGTAGCGGGTGGACTGCCGGACTGAATCAAGACGGCATTCTTCCGAATGATCGGCAGGGCCTGTACTCTTGATGCAGCGCTTTTTTCATGGTGTGACGATTATATGTATCTGCCGTCTGGAGTAGTACCGGCAGGGTATACTGATGGTCGGTCAGAGCCTGGGCACGCGATCATGAAAAAAAATGGATGCGGACCTGCTCGCATCGCTTTAGAGCCCGGGTTGTGTTATCAATCCGCACGTCCTGTCGAGCAGTTCGACAGACGCACAAGGCAGGCCGAACGGACCGGAACCTCGATCGGCCATGCGTTACGCAGCGCTCTACCTTATCGGAGACCGGCCAGACGGGAAGGCTTGAATTGCAGGAGATGTCGGTCGCAGTACACCATAAAACTGTCGCGTTCCCGGTGGCTCGAAGTGCAGGCTCGGACGTCCCCGGCCCCATAGCCGACCGCGTCGTGCGGCCTCCAGAGTACGTTTCCGATGATAATCGGGGGTACTTTGTCAGTCCGCGAGTCAAGGAATCCGAAAGTTATGCGCCCGGAGAGGGTCCCTGACCATGCCGTTCCCTCAGGAATTTACTATCGGCGACGTCTATTTGCCGCCTATACTTGTGGCCGCATTACTGGGTCTGGCGGCGACGATGTTCACGACGCGTCTCCTGAACAAACATCGTCTGTCCCGGTACTTCGCGAATCCGCCGCTGGCGTTCATCTCGATACTGGTACTGTACACGGTGCTAATCGGCACTGTTTTCATCGGAATATAGGCACGTGAAGATCGATCGGAGATATCTGGTAACGGGCGCGGTCGTTCTGCTGGCGGCCCTGGTCGTGCTCTGGAAATACTGGGATTACGTGGTCAATCCCTGGACTCGCGACGGCCATGTGCGGGCCGACGTGATCCAGGTGACACCGCGGGTCACCGGTCCGATCGTCGAGCTGCCGATCCAGGACAACCAGTTCGTCAATGCCGGCGACCTGCTGTTCCGGATCGATCCGCGGACCTTTGAAGCGGATCTGGCTCGGGCCCGGGCTCAGCTCGACGAGACCGGCGACAGCGTCCTTGCGCTGGAGAAACAGGTGGATGCCGCCCGTGCGGCCATGGAGGTGGCCCGGGGCAACATACAACGGGCCCAAAGCCAGCTTGTGGGCTACGACGCCACCATCGCCCGGGACAAGGCGGAATACGAGCGTCAAAAGGATCTGCTCCCCAAAAAGGCAACGTCGCGGCGCGCATTGGAAGCCGCCCAGGCCAGTTATGAGGTTTCCCTGCAACAGAAGCGCAGCGCCGAGGCCCAGCTCGTACAATCCCGCGCCAATCTCCTCGAGGCCGAGGCGGATCTGGCAGAGACCGAGGCCAAGCTGGGTGCCATCGGCGACGACAATTCGCAGGTCCGGGCGGCCCTGGCGGCCGTCCGACAGGCGGAACTGAATCTGGAGTTCACGGAGATCAGGGCGCCCGCCGATGGCTTCGTGACCAATCTCA
>CBDTYJ010000048.1:0-13344 GCA_965364575.1 uncultured Gammaproteobacteria bacterium | reverse complement strand
GCGATGATGTTGTCCTCGCCCACCACGTTGGGCACCGTGAGATTGAGCCCGGCGCCGGTAAAACCCGCCAGGTCCTCCACGTTGGTGTCGGAGCGCACGAACACGCCGTAGCTGCCGTCGGGCCCGAATTGCTCTCGCAGGGCCTGGCGGAATTGGTCCACCTTTTCCGGATTCGGCGGCCGGTCCATGAACCAACCGCGCACCGTGGCCAGCATGGCCCGGGCCCGGCGGTCGCGCTCCACCGGATCGTCGATGGCCTCGAGCTCGTCGTATTGGGCCGTCATCCACTCGAACAGGGTCGGTCCGTCCGGGATCACGCGCCGCTCGGTCAGGGCGTGACTGAACAGTCCGAACGGCACCGCCAGCGCCGGCGAGACCTGACCCGGGAACTTCCGCGTCAGGTTGCCCACCTCGGCGGCCTTGGGCCCGACCCGGACGCCGGAGTCCTTTGGCCCCAGTTCGGAAGACGGCAGCAGGCGTTGGGTTTCGAGATCCATCCGGCCCACATCGATGGAGATCTTTTCCTGGGGCCCGTGGTCCTCGGCCGCGGCCGCCGGTGCCTCCTCATCCAGCCGGATCTCGACCACCCCGCCGCGGCTGGCGGCCAGGAATATCCTCCGTCCCAGATAGGGTTCGAGGCGCGGCAGCAGCGGATTGGCCACGACCACGTTCGGCACGCCCAGGTTGCGGGCCAGCAGCTGCACATGGGACAGGGCGTTGCCTTCGTTCTCGGTCAGGATGCCCGCCACCACCGGCAGCTCCGATATGGTCTCCGGCACGATGACGATGGCGTCCGCCGTGCTGCCCTCCCGGGCCAGCGCCTGCTCCAGGGTCAACAGCGTGCCGCGACCGATGCCCGGATTCAGACTGCGCAGGCCGGTGCCGACCGTTTCACCAAAAATCTTCTGGGTAACGCCGGCCAGGTCCATGGCATCCACGACCAGCGGATTGAGCAGGCGGGAATAATAGATCATCGGGCTGCCGCGCATGCGGTCGGGGATGAAGGTCTCCGCCAGCGGTTCTATCCGGGACAGCTTGGCGATCGGCTGCTCGAAATAAAACGCCAGCCGCCGCGAGGCCCAGCCCGGCGCCCGGCCCAGATAGGCGAGCTCACTGCGGTACTCGGACAGAGGCACCTCGGGCTCGCCGAGCCGCGCCAGGCTCCGGTCGAGATTTTCCAGCTCGAACCGGGTCAGCAGACCGACGCCGTACGACGCCGTGGCCAGGGATTTCATCAACGCCAGGGACGCCTGCCGGGTCAGGCTCCCGCCGTCCACGTCGATACGCTGGGCCAGTCCGAAGACCTGGGCCTCCAGGCTGTTGAGCAGATCGATGCCATCCAGGGGGTGACCGCTCACCGGGATCCCGTCCCGGAGCCGGGCCATGATCCGGGCCAGCACCGCGATCCGGTCGGCCGGCGTGGACACTCCGCCGAGGTCCCGGGCTCCGAGCCTCAAGTCCACGGCCAGGGCATTGTCGCGGACCTTGCGGGCATAAGCCTCGAGCGCCGGCTTCGGATCGGGCAGCCGGGCAGCCTCGTCTATGGCGGCCGCCAGCGCCTCGTAATCCTCGGCGAGCTCCGGCCGGCCGCGGCTGGCGGCATACTCGCGCACACGCCGGGCGTCCGACGGCTCCGGCCGTCCATGGATCTTGTTGCGCAGATCGCCGAAACCCTCATCGGCCTCGTTCAGGGCCGTGGCCCGTCCGCGGATGTCCGACGCTCCCACCGCGCTCTGGCCATGGGGGATCAGCGACGCGGCCTGGACCAGCAGCGGGAAGCGGCGCTGCTGCCATTCGGGCCGTCTTGCCAGAGCGGAAAGGAATCCATATGCGCTCCGCTCTTCCTCCTCGATCTGGAACGCACCCCGGTAATAGCGGGCCCGGCGCAGGATCCAGCCATCGTCCATGTCGATCAGGTATTGCTCCAGCGCCAGCATGCGGAAGTGTTCCTGCTGTGCCGGGCTGTCGCCGAAATCCTCCGGGCCCAGCTCCACCATCACGTTGGCGATGGGGAACCCGGCGGCGCGGATGCTCTCGGTGTCCTCGCTCCACTCGCCGTGCTGCCGGCCGCCCCCGTGTTCTGCGCAGGCGTATTCATTCGGCGGCAGGACGGTGCCGTCTTCGCAGAACCAGCGGATGCGCCGGAAGGGTCCCCGGGGCGCATTCTTCATGGACTGGATCAGCGTCCTGAGCTGGGCGGCCTCCACCGGATCCATGGCATCCGTCGTTCCGGATGCCGACCAGGCGGCGAGGGGAACCAGCAGGACGAGGAAAATCAGCGGTCTGGGCATAAAGTTCATCGGGCTGCCGCGAGTTCGTCGCGGCCAGCTACCTTGCTATGTCGGTCGGAAATACTACCAACGCGGGATATTAACTTCAGTACGGATTTTCACTGCCGCAGCACGGGATCAATGGAGACGGTAAGATTGGGGCAAAAATCGCCCGCCGACGCGGGCGCTGGCGGGGGTTTCATGGCAAGCAAACGAGACGGCAATCTGACCCTGGTCGATCGCTTCCTGTCCCTGTTCACCAAGATGGGGCCCGGCGAGGGCAAGGCCGTCGTCCTGTTCGCGCTCTACGCCTTCCTGCTGCTGGTCTGCTACTACATCCTCAAGACCACCCGAGAGGTATTCATCCTCACCGAACACGGCGCGGAGACGGCAAGCTATGCCATCGCCGCCCAGGCGCTCCTGCTGCTCTTCATCGTGCCGCTCTACGGCATGCTCTTCCGCGCGACCCGCAAACTGTTCCTGATCCGCTGGGTGACGGTGTTCTTCGCCGTCAACATCGTGATCTTCTACCTGATGGGCCAGGCGCAGATGGAGATCGGGTTCATCTACTATGTTTTCGTCGGCATCTTCGGCGTCATGGTGATCGCGCAATTCTGGGCCTTCGCCGCCGACTGTTTTAACGTCAAGAGCGGCCAGCGCCTGTTCCCGGTGATCATGATCGGTGCTTCCGCGGGCGCCCTCGGAGGATCCCAGACTTTCAAATTCCTCGCCTGGATCGGCGTGTCCCAGATCGGCATGCTCCTGGCCGCAACCGTGATTCTGCTCGTGACCCTGGCGCTCGGCGAGGCCGCGCGCCGGGCCATCCCGACCGGGGCCCGGGGCGTGTACGGGGACGAGCCCGAGGTCGTCGAAGAGGACAGGCTGGAACAGATGCTCGGCGGCTTCGCCCACATCCTCCGGAACCGCTACCTGATCCTGGTCGTCGTCCTGGTCGTCCTCCTCAACTGGGTCAACAGCACCGGCGAGGTGATCCTCAAGGCCTACGTCAAGGACTGGGCGGCCGAGCAGGTAGCGGCTGGCGCCTACGCATCTTCGGGCGCCGCTATCGGGACATTTTTCGGCGACCTGTACTTCTGGGTCAATCTCATCGGCTTTTTGCTGCAGGCATTCGTCGTCTCCCGGATCTACCGCTACATGGGTGTCGGCGGCGCCCTGGTGATCCTGCCGGTGATCGCCACGATCGGCTACAGCATCCTGGCGCTGGGCATGCTCGTGATACCCATATTCACTCTGCTGAAGCTGGTCAAGATCGTCGAGAACAGCGTCGATTACTCGATCATGAACACCACCCGGCAGGCCCTGTTCCTGCCGCTGAGCCGGGCCGAGAAGTACGAGGCCAAGACCGCTATCGACACCTTCTTCTGGCGCTTTGGCGACATGATCCAGGGGCTGGCATTCTTCGTCGGCCTGAACTGGCTGGGCATGAGCTTCCAGCAGTTCTTCATGGTCAATGCCGCCCTCGCCGCCCTCTGGGTGTTCGTCGCCTTCCGGGCCGGCCGGCATTATCGCCACCTGGTCCGCACCAACGTAATGAATGTCGCGCCGGAGCTGAAAAAACCCATCCCGGACGCTCACGCTGCGCCTGGCGGCGATCTGCTTCACGAGTTTGAAGACGACACCTTCATCGACGCCGATCCCGGCGACGTACTGACCCTGTCCGCCCAGCTGGCCACCGGCCAGCCGCTGCCCAACTGGGTCCGCTTCGAACCGGAGTCCCGGCGTTTCGTCGGCCGGGTGCCTCCTGACGCGTCCGGGCATCTGGAGATCGAAGTGATCGCCACGGACTTCGAAGGCCTGACGGCCAGCGGCACCTTTTTCCTCTACCACGCCAGCATGGATCGGGACCGGAACGGATGACGGGACGCGCTCAACACGCGTGCGAGGGGGAATCCGGCCGCCAGACCCGCGGAGGCTCATGACATGCTCGAACTCCTGACCAGCCCCGAGGCCTGGATCGCGCTCGTGACGCTGACCGCGCTGGAGATCGTCCTCGGCGTCGACAACATCATCTTCCTGTCGGTGATCGCTTCACGGCTTCCCGAACACCAGCGGGCCCGGGCGCGCCGTCTGGGTCTTTTGCTGGCCATGGGCCTGCGGGTCCTCCTGCTGCTGGCCATCACCTGGATCATGGGCATGACCCGGCCGCTTTTCACCCTGTTCGACGACCCGGTCACGGTACGGGACCTGATCCTGATCGTCGGCGGGCTGTTCCTGCTGGCCAAGAGCACGATGGAAGTCCATGCCCAGCTGGAAGGCCCCGAGGTGCACGAGACGTCCGCGGCGAAGGCCACCTTCGGCGGCGTCCTGGTCCAGATCGGGCTCATCGACCTGGTGTTCTCCGTCGACTCTGTGGTCACCGCCATCGGCATGGTAAAGGACGTGGAAGTGATGATCGCCGCGGTGGTGATCTCAATCGGCGTGATGATGGTCGCGGCGGCGCCGGTCGGAGCCTTCGTCGACAAGCATCCCACCATCAAGATGCTGGCCCTGTCCTTCCTGCTGCTGATCGGCATGGCGCTGGTTTCCGATGGCCTGGGACTGCACATACCCAAGGGTTACATCTATTTCGCCATGGCCTTCTCCTTCGGCGTCGAGATGCTGAATCTGCGGGTGCGACGCCGCCGCCTGGAGGCGCCGGTGAAGCTCAAGCGTCATCTGAGCGAAGAGGTGACCGCGGAAGCGGAGTGAATCCAGCGCCATGGTCTGTCGGTCCATGGAGAACGGGCGCGAACCACCTGGCACGGCCGATTGACCGGGGACGCTTCTGGCTCTTAGAATCCGGTTCCTGTCCCGGATACCTCCGGTCGGGCCCTCCGAACAGGGGCGATTAGCTCAGCGGGAGAGCGCTCCCCTCACACGGGAGAGGTCGCTGGTTCAATCCCAGCATCGCCCACCATCAACCTGCGATAAGAGGCCATCATCCCGGCTGGCCATCCCTCGCCTCGCCAGTCCGTCGGGCCAGAGGCCTGACCGGCCGCCCGATCCGGCCGTATGGGTAATTTACCCCATGCCAGAATTGCCCCAGATCAAAGGAAAAATCCCAGGAATCTGCTAGGTTCAGAGTACGGCAGGGGCCTGCAATAGCGGCCGCTCACTCATGGTCGAAGGCTTCCTGCCGGCGACCGAGCAGGAGCGTGCGAACATGGCGAATCCTTCCCCTCCCCGCCGTTTCGAGACCATTCGCGAAGCCATGGATGCCGTACTCGAGGCCGAGCGCGAGGCTCAGGTTGCCATGGCCGAGACCCGCCAGGAGGCCGACGCCATCATCGCCCGGGCCAGGGAGAGGTCCCGCCGGATCCAGGCCCGTACCCAGGACCGCATCACCCGCATGCACGCCTCTTGCGAGGCCCGCACCGCGGCCCAGGTGAAGGCCATGAAGAAAGAGGCCGTATCGGCGATGAGCTCTGCGGCCCGCGACCACGACGAATCAGCGGCGATCCAGCAGGCAGCCCTGCGGCTGGCCGAGAGGATGACGACCCCTCATGAGCGCGAGTAGTCAACTGGGCTACGTGCAGACGCGGCTGCAAGCCCGCCACGGGCGACGCCCGACCGAGGAGAACTGGCGGCTGCTGGAGGCGACTCCGGACCTCGCCGCCTATCTGCAGGCAGCGCGGCGCACGACTCTTGCACCCTGGATCGCCCACATGCCGGGGGAGGTCGACAGTCATCGCATCGAGCGCTCGCTGCGCGACGATTGGGCCGGCTATGTCCGCGAACTGGCGAGCTGGGCGCCGGAAGCGTGGAGACCCGCGATCGCGTGGTTTGAGACTGCTCCGCTGCTCCCCTGCATGGTGCATCTGGCCCGCGGCGAATTCGTCCCCCCGTGGATGCGGGACCATCCGCTGCTGGGCCGATACGCGGTCGAAGAGGCCATCCCACGCAACAGCGCGCTGGCGGAATCGCCCATGGCCCCGACCCTGGAGGCGGTCAGGGCGGGCCAGCTGCCGCTGGCCGCCTGGATGGACCAGTGGCTGGGGATGGTGCCGGAGGATGCGGTCACGGACCGGGCGCGTCTGGAGAAGATGGCCCAGGGCATGGTCAGCCACTTCCAGAGCATCGCCGAGCAGCAGGCCAACGCGACCCGGGCACGCGCGCACCGCGAAGCGATCTTCGGCGATCTGCTCCGGCGCTTCCGGCGCTTCGCGCGTACGCCCGTCGCCATCTTCGCTTTCCTCGGCATGGCCCAGATGGACTTCGAGCGTCTGCGCGGCGGTCTGGTACTGCGCGCCCTGTTCCCCGATCCGGCTGGGCGACCGCAATGGGCATGAGACCCGCCGCCGCCAGCTGGTTCGAGATCCTCACGCCCCGTGAGCAACTGACCCACGCGCTCCGCTGCCTGGCGAAGACCGGCGCGGTGGAATTGCAGTGCCACAGCCAGACCACCAGCCCGGCGATGTTGCCGGATCTGAGCCGCGGGTTGGAGGAATTCGGTGAATTGGCCCGTCGCTATGGCGACTGGTGGCCCGACCCCGAACCCCAGCCGGTGGAGACCGCCGACGAACCGGCGGCCCAGCTTGCCCGTGCCCTGGCGGCAGTGCGGGCCTGGGCCGACGATGCGGCCCCGATCATTACCGAGCTCCAGGGGACCCGGCGGATGCTCGGCGATCTGGATACCCTCGCCGATGCCTTCTCGCTGGAGGACGAACGGCTGCCTAACCTTCATCAGCTGGCGGCCGCCGGCCCTTATCTCGAGGGCCGGCTGTATGTATTGCCGGCAGACGCCACGCTTCAGCAGGCACCGCCCTCGGTGCTGCTGCAGAAGGTGGAGACCGAGACGCGGCGCTATCTGTTCGCGGTGGGCCAGCAGTCTCAGATCGTCGCGCTCGATGAGCAGATGAACGCTCTGCGGGCACGGCCGCTGCCGCTGCCCGAATGGCTGCCAGCCGAGCCCGGGGGCGCTCGGGCGGCGGTCCGGGCACGGGTCGAGGAGGCCCGAGCCGTCGACGCCGCGCTGGTGCAGAGACTGGAAGCGGTCCACCTCGAGCACGAACTGGCCCAGGCGCTCGGCCGTCTGCATCTGCTGGAGTGGTACGTGAGCCACGTGCCGGAGCTGCCCACCACCGAGCACTTCGCCTGGATCACCGGCTGGACCAGCGATCTGAATGCCGAGACCCTGGAGGCCGAACTCAAACAGAAGGATCTGCACTGCCTGCTGCGCCTGGGCGAGCCGCCGCCGGACGTGGACCCGCCGGTGGTCCTGCGCAACCCCCGTTGGGCCCGGCAGTTCGAATTATTCGCCGGCCTGCTGGGCATGCCTGGACGGGAGGATGTGGATCCCAGCCGGATCGTCGCGCTGATGGCGCCGCTGATGTTCGGTTACATGTTCGGCGACGTGGGCCAGGGCGCGGTGCTGCTGCTGGCCGGATTTCTGTTGCGGAAGAAATTGCCGGCCCTCGGACTGCTGGTCCCGGGCGGCATCTCGGCGATAATTTTCGGCTTCGTGTTCGGCAGCGTGTTCGCCAACGAACACCTGATCGCGCCGCTCTGGCTGCATCCCATCGAGCAGCCCATCCCGGTGCTCGCCGCCAGTCTCATCTTCGGCGTCGTCGTCGTCTCGATGGGCCTCACCCTCGACGCCCTGCAGTTCCACTGGCGCGGTGAGAAGGAAAAATTCTGGGGCGCCCGGCTGGGCCTGAGCATGACCTACGTCGGCCTGTTGGCGGCGTTCTGGAATTCCGCCAGCCTGTGGCTGGCATTACTGGGCACCGCCTGGTTCATCCTCGGTGCGGGGCTGACCGAACGCGAACGGTTCGGTGCCGCCATCGGTGACGCTGCGGTCGAATTCGCGGAGTTGGTGCTGCAGGTGGCCGTCAACACCATCTCATTCGTGCGCGTGGGCGCGTTCGCCCTCGCCCACGCGGGGCTGTCTGCGGCCGTCATGGGTATGGCCGCAGGCTTCGACGCCATGGCCGGCAAGCTTGCTGTGCTGGTGTTCGGCAATGCCCTGATCATCGGTCTCGAGGGCCTGGTGGTCGGCATCCAGACCACCCGCCTGGTGTTGTTCGAATTCTTCATCCGCTTCCTCCGTTCCAGCGGGCGCCGCTTCAGGCCCCTGCCGAGCCCTGACGGGCCTGCCGGGGCGGAGGAGGCGACCAAAGGGCATCAAAGGAGAACGTCATGAGATTAACCGCCACACTCCTGATCGGCGCCTCGGTCGTGGTCGCCATCGCTGCCGTGACGGGAACATTGTTGCTGGCCTTCCCCGAGGCCGCCTGGGCCGAGGACGTGATCGCCGCCGTGGCCATCGATCCGAATATCGTGCAGTGGGGCTTCGCCTCGGCGGCCGCCTCGGCCGGCCTGTCGGCGGCTGCCGCCGGCTATGCAGTAGCCCATGTGGGTAGCGCCGCGGTCGGTGCACTGGCCGAGAAGCCGGAACTCATGGGCCGGGTACTGGTGGTGGTCGGTCTGGCCGAAGGTATCGCGATCTACGGCCTGATCGTGTCGATCCTGATCCTCAACCGGCTGGGCTGAGATGGGCACGCCCTGGTTTATCGGCGATGAGCTCACCGCCGCCGGCTTCCGCCTGGCGGGGGTCCGCGTCAGCGTGGTGGATACGAGCGACCGGGACAGCATCGTCGATGCGTTCACCCGCGCCCTGGCCGAGGCCTCGCTCGTGGTCATCACCACGCCGGCGGCGGACGCCCTGCCCGAGGCCAGGCTGGCCCGTGCCGTCATCGCGGCCAATCCGCCGGTAGCGGTGGTGCCGGACGCCCGCGATACCCGGCCGCCGCCGGACATGGGCCACCGCGTGCGCAGTGCCCTGGGAGTGGAATCATGACCGAATTCGAAGGCGTGCTCGGTTACCAGGTCCGCACCATGCTGGACGGCATCGCCCAGGATGTGAAGTCACGGCGCGAGGCCGCGCTGGAGGCCGCCAACCAGCACGCGCGGACGCTGCTGGCAGCGGCCCGTCACAAGGCCCGACAGCGGGTGCGTCAGGCGGTCGCCGAGGAGCGTCAGTTGATGGCGCAGACCCTGGACAAGACCCGGGCGGCCCTCGCCTCCCGTCAGCGCCGCCGGCAGCAGGCGGTGGACGTGGAGCGGCTCGAGCGCGGGCGCGCGCTGTTGGGCGAGGCCCTGCGGATCCGCTGGGAGAATCCCGAGACCCGGGCGGAGTGGGTGCGGGCGGTGATGCAAGACGCCCGGTCGATCCTCCAGGAGGGCAACTGGCATGTCCAGTATCCGGAGGGCATCGACGAGGACTGGATCACCGGGCTGATCGGAAAACCGGAAGGCAACAGCACCCTGCGTGCGGTGCCCGATATCAGGGGCGGGCTGCGCATCCAGCGCGGCGCCGCGTGTCTGGAAATGACCATCGCGGGACTCATGGCTCGCGCCGACGATCTCTCCAGCGAACTGCTGGCGGAAATTTACGGCGAGGAGACGGAGCCCGTGCGGGAGATAAGCCATGGCTGAGGCTGCCATCCGCTGGATCGGCGGACCCGTGCTCAAGGCCCTGGTGGACGGGCGGTTCCACGTCCACGAGGCGGTAGAGGTGGGTGAGCGCAAGTTGCTGGGCGAGGTCATCCAGCTCAATGAGAACCTGCTCACCGCCCAGGTCTACGAAGACACGACCGGGCTGAAACCCGGCGACCCGGTCAACGGCACCGGGCTGCCTCTGTCGGTGCCCCTGGGGCCGGGGCTGCTGGGCCGGATCATGGACGGGCTGCTGCGGCCCCTGGCGGACGCCTCGGTGCACTTCTATGCCACCGGCACCGTCGGCCGGCGGGACGCGAAACTGTCGTTCAAACCCACGGTCAAGGTCGGCCAGCAGCTGGAGCCGGGCAACCGCTTCGGCGACATCGAGCGGGAAGGTCCGGCCCTCCGCTGCCTGGTTCCGCCGGATATCCGCGGCACGGTGGAATCCGTGGTCGGACCCGGTCCCTACGGCGAGACCGACATCCTGTGCGTGCTCAAGGACGAATCCGGCGCACGTCACGAGTTGGCCATGATCCACCCCTGGCCGGTCCGCCGAGCCCGGCCCGTGCAGAAGCGCATGAATCCGGAGGCCCCCATGGTCACCGGCCAGCGGATCCTGGATACCCTGTTCCCCGTGGCCCGGGGCGGCCGCGCGGCTCTGCCCGGCGGCTTCGGCACCGGCAAGACCGTGCTCCAGGAGAGCCTGGCGAAGTGGTGCGACGCGGACGTCATCATCTACGTGGGGTGCGGCGAACGCGGCAACGAGATGTCCGAGGTGCTGGATGAATTCCCGACCCTGGAGGATCCCCGCACCGGGCGCCCGCTGATGGAGCGCACCGTGATCATCGCCAACACCTCCAACATGCCGGTGGCGGCCCGGGAGGCCAGCGTCTACACGGCTATTACTGTTGCCGAGTATTTTCGCGACCAGGGTCTGCACGTGGCGCTGATGGCCGACTCCACCAGCCGCTGGGCCGAGGCCCTGCGCGAGGTCTCGGGGCGGCTGGGCGAACTGCCCGGTGAATCCGGTTATCCGGCCTATCTGAGCTCCCGGCTGGCGGAATTCTACGAGCGGGCCGCCAGAGTCAGGACGCTCAATGGCGAGGAAGGCTCGGTGACCATCATCGGCGCCATCAGCCCGCCCGCCGGTGATTTCTCCGAACCGGTGACCAGCCATTCCAAACGCTATGTGCGTAGCTTCTGGGCCCTGGACCGCAGCCGCGCCCAGGCCCGCTTTTACCCGGCGATCCATCCCCTGACCTCCTACGCGGAAGACGTGGACGTGCTGGCCCGCTGGTGGCAGCTCCAGGGCAATCCGGACTGGCGCGACCACCGCCAGCGGCTGCTGACCCTGCTGGAGCAGCAGGAGAAGCTGGAGCGCATGGCGCGTATCGTGGGCAAGGATGCCCTGCCGCCGGCCCAACAGCTCACTCTGCTGTGCGCTGACCTGGTCAACGAGGGCTTCCTCTATCAGTCCTCGTTCTCCGAGATCGACCGCTACTGCTCGCCGGCTCGCCAGTCAGCCATGCTGCGGCTGCTGATGCATTTTATCGACCGCTCCGCCGAGGCCATCGAGGCAGGGTCCAGCGTGGATGACGTGGCAGCGTTGCCGGTATTGAGGCGCCTGCGCCGGCTCGGCGAGGAGATGTCCGAGGAGACGCTCGACGAATCGAAGACCATCTGGAGCGAAATCGATGACGAATTCGCGGCACTGAAAGGAGCCGAAGAAGATGCGCGGTGAATTGATGCTCAACGGCGCCGTGCGGCGGATCGAAGGCCCGCTGCTCTATGTCCAGCGAGGCGCCCAGGTGGGTCTCAACGAGGCCGTCGAGATCCAGGGCGTGACCGGCGAACCCAGGGTCGGCCGGATCGCGGCCCTGGACGACGCCAGCATGATCATCGAGGTGCTGGAGTCCACCACCGGTCTGGGCCTGGCGGATACCACCATCCGCCTCAAGGCAGAGCCGCTGCGATTCTCGGTGGGGCCGGGTCTGCTGGGACGGGTGTTCAACAGCGTCGGCCAGCCCCTGGACGGTGGCCCGCCGATACCTGCAGCCCAGCGCATGCGCATCGACGGACTGGCGATCAATCCCACCGCCCGCGCCCTGCCCCGGGACTTTATCGAGACGTCGGTCTCCACCATCGATCTGATGAACAGCCTGGTCCGGGGCCAGAAACTGCCGCTGTTTTCCTGCGGAGGCCTGCCCCACGACCGGCTGGCGACACAGATCGCCCAACGGGCGCGGCTGCGCGGTAAAGCCGCCGGCCAGTTCGCCATCGTCTTCGTCGGCATCGGCGTGCCCCACGACACCGCCGAGGCCTTCCGCCTGGCGATGGAATCCAGCGGCGCGCTGGAGCACACGGTGATGTTCCTCAACCGCGCCGATGAACCCAGTACCCAGAGGCTGCTGACGCCCCGCTACGCCCTGACCGCGGCCGAGTACCTGGCCTTCACCGAGGGCCGCCACGTGCTGGTGATCCTCACCGACATGACCAACTATTGCGAAGCCCTGCGCGAGGTCTCCGCCAGCCATGGCGAGATCCCCAGCCGCAAGGGCTATCCGGGATATATGTACTCGGACCTGGCGAGCCTCTATGAGCGGGCCGGCTGTATCAAGGGCCTGCCCGGCACCCTGACCCAGCTGCCGATCCTGACCATGCCCGGCGACGATATCGGCCACCCGATCCCCGATCTGACCGGCTATATCACCGAGGGCCAGATCGTGCTGGCGCGGGATCTGGACCACAAGGGCGTCTATCCGCCGGTGGCGGTGTTGCCGAGCCTGTCCCGGCTGATGGATGCGGGCACCGGCAAGGGCTACACCCACGGGGATCACCCCAATCTGGCCCACCAGCTCTTCGCCGCCTACGCCCGGGCCACGCGGGTGCGCGTGCTGGCCAGCGTCATGGGTTCGGAAGGCCTGTCAGAGACCGACCGCCGCTATCTGGAGTTCGGCGACGGCTTCGAAATCAACCTGGTCAATCAGACCGGTCCCCGGACACTGGAGGAGAGCATGGCTCTCGGCTGGAGCCTGCTGCGCCTGTTGCCCGAGGCCGAGCTGTCCAGATTGAGCGACGAACAGATCGAACAACACATCCGCCGGGGGACTGTAAATGCCTGACGTCCGGCAGATCTCGCCGACCCGCAGCGCTTTCCTGGAACTCAAGGATGAGCGGGATCTCATCCGCGAAGGTTACGAATTCCTGGACGAAAAACGGATGATCGTGGCCCAGGAGATGCTGCGCCAGCTCGCGGCATGGGAACGTCTGCGGAACGAATACCGGGCGCTGCACGAGCAGGCCGTCAGCGCCCTGGCGTCAGCGGTGTTCCGCCATGGCTTCGATGGGCTGGTGGTCTATCCGCGGACGAAACTCACGGACTGGTCCCAGCCACTCAACGAACACCGCTTCCTGGGCGTCGGGCTGCTGGAACCGGGAGATACCGACATCCACAGCGACCCGCCGGATCCGCCAGTGATCCCGTCGGCCGAGGCCGAGGCTTGCAGGCGGGCTTTCGCCGCCCTGGTGGTCTCTGCCGGGCAGTTGTCCGCGGCCCAGACCAACCTGGAGCGGCTGATACGGGAATACACCCGCACCGAGCGCCGGGCCCGGGCGCTGGAGAACGTCATGCTGC
>CBDTYJ010000047.1:0-13416 GCA_965364575.1 uncultured Gammaproteobacteria bacterium | reverse complement strand
GTGCCCTGGCGCCAGAACACGCCGAGCCGCAGACCGGAGACCGGCCCGACCCCCTTCTGGGGCACGATCCGCACCCGACGGGAGTTCTCGCCGGGGTCGCTGATCAGGCAGCCGGCCGGGTCGTCAAGCTGCACCTGGTTCCAGACGAAGTTGTGGTAGCGGACGAACTTGCCCACGTCCTCCTGCTGGGACCCTTTGGTCTCCTCGTAGGCCACCACCGCGATCCGCGCGCCGCTGCGGCCGCTGTCGTCGACCAGCGCCAGATTCGGGCGGGAGGCGCCGGCGATGCCGCCCTCCATGTCCTGGAGCCGGACCTCCGTGCCGTCCGCCTCCCGGACGATATCCAACTCTCCGCTCCGGGCCTGCCCGGTGAAATTGTCGGTCAGCCGCACCGGCGGCCGCCAGAATCCGAGGCCGTCGGCCGGGTCCGGATCGGCCCAGCCGGGGTCGGCCCAGGCGTACCAGATGTCGGTACCCTTGGCGACCTTGGCGCCGGAGGCGCCGTCGCCGGGTCCTTCCGCCAGGCCGAGCTTCAGCCCGCTGGGGTCTTCCTGCCAGACCAATGCCCAGTGGCCGGAACCCAGACCCCGATGGACATCCTGCTTGGCATCCCGGAGGCCGGTGCTCATCTGCACCGGTGGTCCCCAGTCCGCGCCGCCGTTGGCGGACGCCACGGTGTAGAGGCAGCCGAAGGGGACCTCGATATTGTCGCGCTCCTCGTAGGTCACCGTTCGCTGTACGGTCGGCTCGATCGCTGGCGTGGCGACGTCGCCGTCGGGGCAATACCGGTCAACCCAGGAAATCACGACCCGGTTGCCGGCGCCGTAGACGTTCGGTTTCTCGGAATCGCCATAGTACGGCTTGCGTTCCGTGCTGCCGTCCCGCTCGCCGTCCCAGTCCGCGTCTATGCTGGAGAACAGCGCGGTGTTGGAGAGGTTGACCGCTCCGCTCCAGTTGTCCGGATCGGCGCAGTCGGTTTTCGCCGCATTACAGCGGCGCACGAAGAGGTCACGAGCCGGGTGGAGCGCATCCGCCTTGGTGTCGTAGGCGTACCGGGCCGGGGCATCGTCCACGGCGTCGCCATAGACCGAAACCAGCCAGCCGTTCGTCAGGCGGACCAGCTTCGGCTTGAAAGCCAGGTCGACGCCCGGGGTTTGATGGGAGAGCTCGAAGGGGCTCGAGAACTCGAGTTGTGTGAGTGCCCAGGCTGCTGTCGCGACAAGAGATGCCGCGATGGCAGTCCCGAGTATGTTTCGTCTGCTGCCCATGATTTCCTCCTTTTTTCCATGGAGGCTTACCATGAAGCTAGGTCAATGGGGGTCGATTCCTATTAGGAAGTTAACCCATTGATGGGGTTGGTATTAAGTCAGTTTCCCGAGTGGTATCCAACCAGATGCGGGGATGTCGCGGGCGTCGGAAATCCGGGCACTGGCCGGGTCGAAAGAGATCCACGCCAGCGCTCAGGCGGCGCCGGGAAGATCGATCCGGTCTTCGGGATCCAGCTCGCTGCGGATGCTGAGGCGCATCAGGTCACGGAAGTTGGATACGGCGATAAAGAACTCCCGCATCATCAGTACCCAGTAGTACCTGCCGCGGCGGGTGAGAACCCAGTTCTCGCCATCGTCGCGTATCCCGCCAAGCAGCCGGAAGGCGGCGAAGTCCTTCCACAGGGTCCGGGCGAAGCGGCCGCCCCAGCGGGCTTCCGCTTCCGCCTTGTTGAGTTTCAGGCTGAACAGCTTCATCAGGAAGTAATAACGCATCCGGTCGCGCTCGCCGAATTGGGAATATCGGGTGATGCCGGAGTGACCGCTGCCGACAAGGCGGATGTAGCGGTTGATCGAAAAAGACGAAGCGTACAGCCGGCCGCGCAGATAGCTCATGGCGCCGCTGCCCAGCCCCATGTAGTCCTCGTGCTGGGTGATGTACTCGTCGATGACGCCGTCGCCGCGAGAGAAACACCAGGCCGAGCTGGGGGTGTAGTCCGCCGGAAGCCGCTCGAGGATGTCGAAATACAGCCGCTTTTCGCGACCGTAACTGACCCGGCCCATGCCTCTCTTCATGGCCACCCGGGTCGATCGCGAGCCCATCAGGGGATAACAGGAGATCTGGTCCACGCCGATCTCCCGGGTGAGGATATCGACATCCCGACGGATCGACTCGACGCTCTGGTGAGGCAGGTTGAAGATCAGGTCCACGTTGAGGGTATCGAACATGCCCTGGACTGAGGCCAGCCTGCTCCGGATCTGCTCGCCGTTGCCGTATTTCTCACGGCGCTGCATCTCCGCCAGCAAGCCATCGTCCAGACTCTGGACGCCGACGGACAGGCGATTCACGCCCGCATCGCGCAGCATCTGCAGACGTTCAGGGACCAGATCGTCCGGGTTGGTCTCGATGGAGACCCGGCTGATCGGGCTCAGTTTTCGGACCAGCTCGATGGTCGTCGCCAGTTCGGCCGCGTCCACGGTCGGCGTGCCGCCCCCGACGTAGATCTCGCCGAAGCGGAACCCGGCGTCGTGGGCCATGAGAATTTCGCGGCGCAGCGCATCGTAATAGCGGCGCGCCTTGGCCTCCTGATACCGCACCCGATGGAAAGAGCAGAACGGACACAGCACGACGCAGAAGGGCACGTGCAGATAGAGCATCAGTCGTTCGGTCGGGTCGCCGGGCGGGACTTCGATAAACTGGCCGATATTCTCCAGGCGCGCATAGCGATCGCTGATCGCGCGCAGCACTGTGGTCATGGCCCGTTCGATCAACACCGCATCATTTTCCTCGGTTCCTGTCCGGGCTCGGGTACCGCCGGCCGCCCAGCGGTATGCCATCTCTATGTTAGCCCGATTCAGGGCCGCCGCCGGTGAACGTCCGGAGTCTTGCGGGCGGGCCGGCCGGCGTTCGTCCGGGCCATCCCGGATCGCCCGGGATCGGCCGGGTCAGGCCGTCCGGGAATCCGTTTCTGATTCGCGGACGGCCTCCAGGGCGGCGAGGAAACGCTCCGTCCAGGCGCTGATGTCGTTAAGCTGGAGCTGGGCGAGCATGGCACGGTGCCGTTCCTGGCGCTCGGCCAGCGGCATGTTGGCGCCGCGCTGGATTGCCTCGGCGACGCCCTCGGCGTCGTAGGGGTTGACGATGATCGCTGCGTCCAGTTCCTCGGCGGCGCCGGCCAGTGGAGAGAGGATCAGCGAGCCCGGATCCTCGGGATCCTGGGCAGCGACGAATTCCTTGGCCACCAGGTTCATACCGTCGCGCAGGGGCGTCACCAGACCGATACGGGCGACCCGGAGCATGCCCATCAGCATATTGCGGGAGAAGCCCCGGTTGAGATAACGGATCGGCGCCCAGTCCGGCTCCGCGAAGCGCCCGTTGATATTGCCGGTCAGCCGTTCCAGTTCCTCACGGATGTCCTGGTAGGCCCGCACTCCGCTGCGGGTGGGCGGCGCGATCTGCATGAAGACCAGCCGCCCCCGCGTGTCGGGATAGTTGGCCAACAGCTCCCCCACGGCCCGGAAGCGATTTGGCAGGCCCTTGCTGTAATCCAGCCGGTCCACGCCGATGATCAAGTCTCTCCCCACCAGGCCCTGTTCTGTCCGTCTGACTGTTGCGCTCTTCACCGAACGCTCGGCCATCTGCATCACCCCCGAGACGTCGATGCCGATAGGAAATGCCGCCGCGGTGAACTCGCGGCCGCAGGCGCGGAAGCGGTCGTAACCCAGGCGGGCTTCAAGAAAACCGACCCGAGCCAGGCCCTCGATAAAGCTGCGCACGTCGCTGCTGGTCTGGAAGCCGATCACGTCGTATCGGGTCAGCATCTCCAGGATCAGGCGGTGCCCCGGGAGCGTCCGCAGCACGTCGATATTGGGGAAGGGGACATGCAGGAAGAAACCGATCGGGTTTTCGACCCCGGCCTTGCGCAGCTCGCCGGCCAGGGGGATCAGGTGGTAGTCATGGGCCCAGATGAGATCATCTCTGGTCAGCATCGGGCGGAGCTTGCGGGCGAACAGGGCGTTGACCCGCTGATAGGCGACCCCGAAACGGCGCTCGTAATGGAAGAAGTTGAGCATGTAATGGCACAGGGGCCACAGGCAGCCGTTGGAGTAGCCGTTGTAGTAGTCCTCGAATTCGGACTCGTCGATATCGACCGTGGCGTAGCCGATCCTGCCGCGTCTGACCACGGTGGGATCGCTGGGCTCTCCTTTGCAGGTCTTACCGCCCCAGCCGAACCAGACGCCACCCTGTCTACGCAGGGCGGCCAGCAGTCCGACCGCCAGGCCGCCGGCCGTCTTGCCGGTGCTGGGGTCTGCGACCCGGTTCGATACCGCGATCAGTCTGCTCAAAATGCTTCCTCCCAGGGTTTGCTCAGCCGCAGCGCGGCATTGATGATGCCGACCATGCTGTAGGTCTGCGGGAAGTTGCCCCACAGCTCGCCGGTCTCGGGATTGAGATCTTCCGAGAGCAGGCCGCTCGAATTGCGGTTCTCGAGCATGTTCTCGAACAGCGACCGGGCCTCTTCCGTCCGGCCACAGTCCGCCAGCGCGTTGATGTACCAGAAGGTGCAGATGTTGAAGGCATTCTCGGGCTCGCCGAAATCGTCGGCCGATCGATAGCGGAAAACGTGGCCGTCCTGCAGCAGCTCTTGCTCGACTGCGGCGATGGTGCCCAGAAAGCGCGGGTCGTCGGCGGGCAGGAATCCCAGCTCGTGGACCAGCAGCATGCTGGCGTCGAGATCGTCGCCGTCGAAGCTGTCGACAAAGCAGTTGCGCTTTTCGCTCCAGCCGCGGCTCAGGATCATCGCCCGGATACGTTCCGCGTGCTCTCTCCAGTAGCGGCTGCGCTCCTCCAGCCCCAGCTGTGAGGCGATCCGCGCCAGGCGATCGCAGCCGGCCCAGCACATCAGGCTGGAAAAGGTATGCACCCTGGCCCGGCCCCGGTACTCCCAGATGCCGGCGTCCGGCTTGTCGTGGAACTCGACGGCGCGCTGACCGAGCACCTCCAGCAGCTCGAATTGCTCGACGCCGCCGGTGATGGACAGGCGCCGGTCGAAGAAGAATTGCGTGGCGGACATGATCACCGAGCCGTAGACATCGTGCTGGATCTGTTCATGGGCCTGGTTGCCGACGCGGACGGGGCCCATGTCGCGGTAACCCGGAAGGGAGTCGATCATCCGCTCGGTCAGGGCAGCCTCGCCGCGGATGCCGTAGACCGGTTGCAGCGCTCCACCGTCGGTGCCGGCCGCCAGATCCAGGATGTAGCGCAGATACGCCTCCATCGTATTGGTGGCGCCGAGACGGTTCAGGGCATGGACGACGAAGAAACTGTCTCGCAACCAGCAGAAGCGGTAGTCCCAGTTGCGCTGGGTCCCCGCTGCTTCCGGGACCGATGTGGTCATCGCCGCGACGACCGAGCCGGTGTCCTCGAAGGTGCACAGCTTGAGGGTGATGGCGGCGCGGATCACGGCATCCTGCCACTCGAAGGGGATCGACAGGGTCCGGACCCAGGCATGCCAGTAATCCCGGGTGCGCTCGTAGAATCGGCGGCTGAGGGTCATCACCGAGTCGCGCACGCTCTCGTCCGGCCCCAGGATGAAGGCAAGCGGCCGGGTGAGGACGAAATTGCGTTCCGAAAGCACATGGCTGATCGAGGCGTCGGTCGTCAGTCGCAGCGTGATCTGAGATCCCAGATAGCGGATGTGGTTGCTGCCGAAGGTCACCGTGGGCGTCTCAGCGCCGTATTCGCTGGCCGGGCGCAGACGGATCGTGACCCGCGGATTGCCTTCCAGCGGCTCCACATAGCGCACGATGGTCGTCGGCCGGAAATGGCGGTCGAACTGACGGAACCGGGGCGCGAAATCGACGATCTTGACGGCGCCGCCGTGGCGATCGCGCAGCACGGTCTCGAGGATGGGCGTGTTGGTCAGATACGACTGTTCGGTGGATTCCAGGTCGTCCACCAGGACGTCGAAGAAACCGGTCTCGCGCTCCCCGTTCCCGCCCAGCAGATCGCAAAACACCGGGTCACCGTCGAAGCCCGGATAGCATGACCACACGATCCGCCCGCGCCGGTCGATCAGGGCCGCGGTCTGGCAGTTGCCGATGATGGCCAGATCAAGGGTCGACATGGTCCGTCTCCAGTTGCCAGTGTCCGTCTTCGAAAAGATTGCGTTCCATCCAGCCCAGCAGCTCGTTCACCGAATCGATATGGTAGCGGGCGGCCGTCGTCTGACCGTCGCCGACCCGGATCGATTCGCCATCGAGCTGGTTGACCGCCTCGAATCCGTCCTCGTCGGTGACGTCGTCGCCGGCGAAGACCGGGATCCGGCCGGCAAAAGGCTTCTCTTCCATGAACTGAAGGATAGCGGTTCCCTTATCCTGACCGGCCGGCTTGAGCTCGAGGACCATCTTGCCGTGCTGGACGTGAAATTGCTCGCCGGCGTCCCGGGCCACGCGGGTCATGACCTCCGTCGCCTCCCCGGCCGCGCCCGGCGCATTCCGGTAATGGAGAGCGAGCGCTGCACCCTTGTCCTCGAGCAACAGGCCGGTGCGGTTGTCGGCGAAATCCATCAGCTCCCGCTTGATGTCGTGGAGCCGGTCCTCCAGGGCCGGGCGGTAGTGCATGGTGCCGTCCGCGGATCGCCGCTCTATCCCGTGGAGGCCGGCGGTCGGCAACTGCAGCGGCATGAACAGCCGATCCAGGTCGGCGATGGCGCGTCCACTGACCAGCGCGACCGCGCCGCCGAGTTCCAGGGCGGCACGCCGGACCAGCAATTTGAGCCGGGGAGTCGTGCGCACGTCGTCCGGATGATCGGCGATGTCCAGGAGCGTGCCGTCCACGTCCAGGAACAGCGCCCAGCGGTCATTCCAGACGGGTAATGGGCGCGGTTCGGGCATAGAGACACCTTAGGCAAAGGCGTAGTGTTTGCCAACCCGGGTCCGCCTGCCGGGGAACGCCGTTGTGCCGCGCGGTCGCGGGGTCCTCCATGGATCCCGGCGCAGCCTGCTCATCGGCACGCCGGGTGACTGTCGCCGCCTGGGCTGGGGGAGCGCGCTGTATAATCCGGCCCGCGACGACGGCCCGCTCCAGCATGCTGTTGAAACTCGTGCTTACCGAATGGGGGCGGTTTAGACTTTATCGTTCCTTTCCCGGATGACCAGGGCCCGGCGGCGCCCGTGGCGCTGCTTGCCGGGGCAGGCGGAACTGCGCGGGCGGATGGGCCGTGCTGCCGGAATGACTGATGCCGGACCGCTTGATTAAGAGAGACGCGGGATCCATGTCGAGGAAGATGTCACTGATCATGCTGGCGGCTTTCAGCGCCGTCGGCGCACAGCCAGCTCCGGCTCCGGTCGTGGTGGAGCCGGCGATCATGGCCTCGGCCCTGGACCAGATCTCCCTGACCGGGACCGCCACCGCCCGGCGGACCTCGATGATCTCCCCTTATTCCGAAGGCCTGGTGGTGGAGATGCGGGTGGACCTGGGTGACGTGGTCACCGCTGGCCAGGTGCTGGCGCGGCTCGACGGCGTCATCGCCCGGCACGAGCTGGCGGAATCGGCCGCGGCGCTGGAGGAAGCCAGGGCGGAGCTGCGCGACGCCATCCGGCGCCGCGACGAAGCCGCCCGGGTCCACGCGGATAATCTGATCGCGGCGAGCACCTATGAGTCCGCGGTGGCCGAGGCCGACATCCGCCAGGCGGCCGTTGCACGTCTCGAAGCCGAGCATGCGCGGCAGCAGGAAATCGTGCGGCGCTACGATGTGCGCGCCCCGTTTGCCGGCGTCATCGCCCGGAAATTCGCCGAGATCGGCCAGTGGGTCCAGCGCAGCGAGGCGCTGTTCGAGCTGGTGGATGCCGCTGTGCTGCGGGTCGATGTGCCGGTGCCTCAGGTGTATTTCGGCAGTGTCGATGCCGGCACGCCGGCGACGGTGCGCTTCGATGGCCTGGATTTGGAACCTATCAGCACCAGGATCAGGACCCGCGTCCCGGTCAGCGATCCGGCCGCCAGGACCTTTGTTGCGCGTCTCGAAATCGATAACCGTGACGGCGCGTTCGCGCCCGGCATGTCGGTGCGCGTCAGCCTGCGGCCTGGAGACGAGCAATGGGGCGCCGCGCTGCACGTCCCCCGGGATGCGCTGGTGCGGCTGCCCGAGGGCAGCTACCAGCTGTGGCTGGTGGACGACAGCGGCGATCAGACTACCGCGCGTGCGACGACGGTCCGGGTCAAACGGTTCAGCGGCGCTTTCGCCGTGATCGAGCCGGGCGAGGGCGCCGCCAGGGTCGAGCTAGGTGACCGGGTCATCGTGCGTGGAAACGAATCCCTGCGGCCGGGCCAGCCCGTCGACGTCGTCGAGTCGGGGCGCTGATGCTGTTCAAGCGGATCCTCGAGAACCCGATCCTGGTGGCCGTGGGCGCCAGCCTGATCGTGGTGCTGGGCGTGCTGTCGGTGGTCAGGGTGCCGGTGCAGCTGATACCGGATCTGGACGTGCGCGTGGTGACGGTGGTGACCCGATGGCCCGGGGCCACCCCTCAGGACGTGGAGCGCGAGATCCTCGTCGAGCAGGAGGAATACTTAAGCAACATCGCCGGCATCGACCGCATGATCTCCCGCGCCTCCATGGGCCGGGCCGAGATCGAGCTGGAGTTCCCTTTCGGGACCGACATCGACGACGTGCTGGTGCGGGTCAACAATGCCCTGACGCAGGTCCCGTCTTATCCCGAGAACGTGGACGAACCGCGCATCGTCGCCAATTCCTATTCGGACAATTCCTTCGTCTTCTTCGGCATCTTCCCGCTGCCGGGTAACGACGCGGATATCAACACCTTCTACGACGAGATCGACGACCAGGTGCGGGTGCAGATCGCCCGCGTGCCCGGCGTCTCCGAGGCGGACCTGCGCGGCGGCGTGGAGCGTCAGATGCGGATATATGTGGATCCGGTCCGCCTGGCCGACCGCCGGATCTCCATCGACCAGGTC
The DNA here is from genome assembly GCA_965364575.1 of uncultured Gammaproteobacteria bacterium. GTDB lineage: Bacteria > Pseudomonadota > Gammaproteobacteria > Steroidobacterales > XN24 > CAMYOC01. The sequence goes on along the minus strand of CBDTYJ010000047.1, from coordinate 4,458 downwards.
CGCAACGCCATCCGCGGCCGCAACCGGGATGTCTCGGGCGGCGATCTGGATGCGGGAAAGCGCCGCTACGTGATGCGCACGATGGGCCGTTTCCAGACGGTCGAGGAGATCAACGATCTGGTCATCGCCCGCCGTGGCGACGCGCTGGTCAGGCTGCGCGACGTGGGTTACGCGAAGCTGGACTTCGCCGAGAAGCAGCGGGTCGGTTTTCTCAACGACCGGCCGGTGCTGGTGATGACCATCCGGCGAGAGCCCGGCTCCAATATCGTCGCCGTCCGCGATGCGGTGAAGCAGCGCATGGAGGAACTCAACGAGACCGCCCTGGCGGACCTCGGCCTGACCAGCCAGATGTTCGTGGACGATGCGAAGTACGTGGAGGACGCGGTCGCCGTCGTGCGCCAGAATCTCATCCTCGGCGCGCTGCTCGCGACCATGGTGCTGTTCCTGTTCCTGCGCTCCTGGCGCACGACCCTGGTGGGCGCGATCGGCATCCCCATCTGCCTCGTAGCCGCTTTTCTGGGGCTGCTGCTGACCGGCAGGACCATCAACGTCATCTCCCTCGCCGGCGTGGCCTTCGCCATCGGCATGACCCTGGACAACAGCATCGTGGTGCTGGAGAACATCCACAGCAAACGCGGCGCCGGCAAGGACCGCTTCCAGTCGGCGCTGGAGGGCGTCAGCGAAGTCTGGAAAGCCGTGCTGGCCTCTACGCTGACGACGGTGTTCGTCTTTATCCCCGTATTGTTCGTCCAGGAACAGGCCGGCCAGCTGTATTCCGACATCGCGGTCGCCATCTCCTCGTCCATCCTCATGTCGATGCTGGTGGCGATCACGGTGGTGCCGGTCGGCGCCTCTTACCTGGGGGGGTTCAGCAAGGCGCCGGAGGCGGAGGACACCAGCGATCACGGCCTGATCCACGGACTATTGGGCGCGGTCGCCGCCGCGGCCGCGGATCGTCGCCGGCAGATCGCGAGCGTCTCGGTGCTGCTCGCCCTGACGGCGGCGATCATCTTCTTCCTCACGCCCAAGGCCGAATATCTGCCTGAGGGAGAGGAGGCCAAGGCCTTCTCCAACGCGACCGCGCCGCCGGGCTACAGCCTGGAGGAATCGGAAAAGGTGGGGCGCGCGGTACGCGCATTCCTGCTGCCTTACGTGGGTGGCGATCCGGACCGTTTCGACGACGGCGAGACCGACTTCCCGCCGATCGAGTTCGCCATCCAGTTCGTCTCGGCCGGCAACGTCCGCACCATCGTGCCTACGATCTCCCCTGACCATATCGACGAGCTGATCGAAGGCCTATCTACCCACCTGCGGCAATATCCGGCCATGCGCAGTTTCGTCACCCGGGGCTCGATATTCTCCGGCAACTCGGGCGGGACACGCAGCATCAACGTGGATATCAGCGGTTCCGACATCGAAGCGCTTTACGAGGCGGCCGCGGCGGTGTTCCAGGAAGCCCGGAACGTGTTCGAGAATCCGCAGGTCCGGGCCGAGCCGTCCGGCCTGGCGCTGGCCCAGCCTTTCCTCGAGATCCGCCCCGACTGGGAGCGGGCGGCGGAACTGGGGATCTCCGCGGCGGAACTCGGCTACTCCGTCTGGGCCTATTCCGACGGCGCCTTCGTCGACGAGTTCTTCCTCGGCGACGACAAGATCGACATGTATCTCTACAGCACCGAGGGCACGGTCCAGCACCCGGAGGACATCTCGGGTCTGTATATCTACACTGCGGCCGGCGCCGCCGTGCCGCTCTCCACCGTCGCGAAAGTGGTGGAGACCACGAGCGTGGACTCGGTCCGGCGTGTCGACGGCAGCCGCACCATCACCGTGTCGGTCATCCCGCCGCGCAGCGTGCCGCTGGAAGTGGGCGTCGAACGGGTGCAGAACGACGTCCTCAGGGCCCTGAAGGAGCGCGGCGAGGTGGATGCCAGCGTGCATTTCCGGCTCAGCGGCGCCAGCGACCAGCTGGACGCCACGCGCCGGGCGCTGGGATCCAACTTCCTCGTGGCGCTGCTGATCACCTATTTCCTGCTGGTGGCCATATTGTCCCACTGGGGTTATCCGCTGATCATCATGACCACGGTGCCCATAGGCCTGAGCGGCGGCATCGCCGGGCTCTGGCTGCTCAACGCGGTCGGCGCCCAGCTGCCGCTGATCGGTCTGGATGTCCTGCGCCAGCCGCTGGACATGATCACCATGCTCGGATTCCTCGTCCTGGTGGGGACGGTGGTCAACAATCCGATCCTGATCGTGGACCGGACCATGCACAACGTCCGCGAGGGAGGCATGGACAATGCCGGCGCCGTCAATGCCGCCGTGAGGTCCCGGCTCCGTCCCATCATGATGTCGACCATCACCACGGTGCTCGGCCTTTCGCCCCTGGTCTTTGTCCCCGGCGCCGGAACCGAACTCTATCGGGGGCTGGGTGCGGTGGTGCTGTTCGGCATCCTGTATTCCGCCCTGGTAACGCTGTTCTTCCTGCCGTCGTTGCTGGGTCTCGTGCTGGCCGCACGGGACTGGTTGCGGCAGCGCACCGCCGGCGCCGCCGCCGCGCAGCCCGGCCCGACCTGAGTGAGCCGGGCCGGGTCCCGCCGACCCGGCTGCTTGTCTGCACATGTTGCGACTGGAAAATCTTGCTCTCCGCCGCGGACCCCGGGTGCTGTTCGAGGGCGCCGACTTCAGCATCTACCCCGGGCAGCGCGTGGGCGTCACCGGCGCCAACGGCAGCGGCAAGTCCAGCCTGTTCGCCGCCATCCTCGGCGATCTGCACGCGGACGCCGGAGATCTTCATCTGCCCCGGGATTGGGTGATCGCCCACGTGGCCCAGGAAACGCCCGCCGATCCGCGGCCGGCGCTGGAATACGTGCTGGACGGGGATGGCGAACTGCGTCGACTCCAGCACCGGCTCGTCCGGGCCGAGGCGGGGGAGGATGGCCTGGCCGTGGCCGAGTTGCACGGCAGGATCGATGCGGTAGATGGATACACGGCGCCGAGCCGGGCGGCCCGGCTGCTGGCCGGGCTCGGTTTCGAGCCCGGGGACGAATTGCGTCAGGTCAGCGAGTTCTCCGGCGGCTGGCGCATGCGGCTCAACCTGGCCAGGGCGCTGATGTGCCGGTCGGATCTGTTGCTGCTCGACGAGCCCACCAACCATCTGGATCTGGACGCGGTGATCTGGCTGGAGCAGTGGCTCAAGGCCTATACCGGGACCCTGTTGCTGATCGCCCATGACCGGGACTTCCTCGACGGAGTCTGCACCCATATCGCACAGCTCGAGGGCGCCCGGCTCACCCTGTACAACGGCAATTACAGCGCCTTCGAGCGGCTGCGGGCCGAGCGCCTGGCCACCCAGGCGGCCCAGTATGCAAGCCAGCAGCGTGAGATCGCCCATATGCGGGCTTTCGTCGACCGCTTCCGCGCCAAGGCCAGCAAGGCGCGTCAGGCGCAAAGCCGGATCAAGGCACTCGAGCGCATGGAACTGATCGCGCCGGCGCACGTGGACTCGCCCTTCAGTTTCGGGTTCCGGCCGCCGGAGAAGTTGTCCAATCCCCTGGTCCGGCTCGAACAGGCGGAGGCCGGCTACGGTGGACGCACGGTGCTCGGGGATCTGGATATGAGTCTGGCGCCGGGCGACCGGATCGGCCTGCTGGGACGCAACGGGGCCGGCAAGTCGACACTGATCAAACTGCTGGCCGGGACCCTCGAGGCGACGGCAGGGACCATGGAGCAGGCCCGGAATCTGGCGATCGGATATTTTGCACAGCACCAGCTGGAACAGCTGGACCCGAACGCGTCACCGCTTCAGCACCTGCAACGTCTGGACGCTGCTGCCGGGGAACAGGCGCTTCGGACCTTCCTCGGCGGTTTCGGCTTTTCCAATGAGCAAGCGTTGGCGCCGACCCGGCATTTTTCCGGCGGCGAGAAATCACGGCTCGCCCTCGCCGTGATCGTCTACCAGCGGCCGAATCTGCTGCTGCTGGACGAGCCCACCAATCACCTGGATCTGGAGATGCGCCAGTCCCTGGCCGTGGCCCTGCAGGACTATGTGGGCGCCATGGTGCTGGTGTCCCACGACCGGCATCTGCTGCGGGTGTGCTGCGACCGATTGCTATTGGTGGACGGCGGCGGCGTGAGCGAATTCCCCGGCAGCCTGGACGATTATCCGCGCTGGCTGGCGGAGAGCGCGCGGACCGCCCGCGCCACCGACAAGAACGGCGACGGCGAGCACCGGGCTGCTGCCAGAAAGGCCCGCAAGCGCGAGGAAGCCGAGCGCCGTCAACGCAATCGCCCGCTGCAGCGGAAGGTCGAGGCCGCCGAAAAGGACCTGGACCGGCTGCACCGGGAGCGAGAGGAACTGGAGACGAGGCTGGCCGAACCCGATCTCTACGATCCGGAAAACAAGGAGCGCCTCAAGAGCCTCCTGGCCGAGAAATCCCGGCTCGACGAGCGCTGCGCGGTACGGGA
>CBDTYJ010000046.1:0-13748 GCA_965364575.1 uncultured Gammaproteobacteria bacterium | reverse complement strand
CCGACCGGGATCAGGGAACTGGACGGCATGTACGGCGACAATATCTGCGGATTGCTGTTCGACGCCATCGAGAAGCGACTGTGAGCCGGCTCCTCCCGGTCTTGAACGACTTCCGGATCGGTCTGGGGGCGCTGGTGCTCATCGCCGGCGCCCTCGGAGCCTGCGTCGAGTCACCGGAAGCCAAGCGAGTGCGCTTCGAGGCCATGGGCACGCTGGTCGAAGTGACCGTGTACGACGAGGATACGGCGACGGCGGGGGCCGCCGGCGCCGAAGTAGAGGCCCTGTTCCACGAGCTGCAGCGACGGTGGGACCCCTGGGGCGACGGGGAACTGGGACGTCTGAACGCTGCCGCGGACGGCGGCCGGCCGCTGCCCGTGGATGAAGACCTCGCGGGACTGCTGGACGGGGCCGCCGCCATCAGTCGCGACAGCGAAGGCCTGTTCGATCCGGCCGTCGGCAGCCTGATCCGGTTATGGGCTTTCAGTTCCGAAGACCTGGTGCCGACCGCGCCCCCTGACGCCGAGGCTATCCGACGCGCCATCGCCGACAATCGGCCCCTGTATCAGATCTGGCGTCCCGAGAGTCGGGAGTTGACCCTGGCAACGGGGGCGGCGGTGGATCTGGGCGGCTTCGCCAAGGGTGTCGCCGTGGACATGGCGATCGACCTGTTGAGGAGCCGGGGCATCGATAACGCGATCGTCAACGCCGGCGGGGACTTGCGCGCCATCGGCCGCCACGGCGACCGGCAATGGCGGATCGGCGTGCGGGATCCCCGGGGCGAAGGTGTACTGGCTGCGATCGACGTGGAAGGCGACGAGAGTGTGTTCACTTCGGGCGACTATGAACGCTATTTCATCCACGAGGGCCGGCGCTACCACCACATCATCGATCCCCGGGACGGCTATCCCACCGAGGGTGTCACCTCGGTCACGGTCATCCACCGTGAGGCGGCCCTGGCCGACGCCGCGGCGACGGCCCTGTTCGTGGCCGGACCCGGGGACTGGCCGCGGGTCGCCGGGCTGCTCGGGGTGGATCAGGTCATGCTGGTCGAGACTTCGGGTACCATCCACATGACGCCAGAGATGGAGGCCCGCACTTGGCTGATGCCGGATCCAAAGCCGGAAGTGAAAGTCCAGCGCCTGCCCGCTCCCTGATCCGGGGCGGCGACATCCTGATCCTGCTGCTGGCAGCCGGTCTGGTCGGCGCCTCCTTCGGCGCCTTCTGGGGACCCAGGGGCGAGGGCCACGAGGTATTGGTGACCGTCGACCGCAGTCAGACCACCGAGTTATCCCTGCACCAGGATGGGACATTCGAGATAGACGGCCGGATCGGCGTGAGCACGATCATGGTCGACGGCGGCCGGGTCCGGTTCATGGATTCCCCCTGTCCCGGCCGCTATTGCGTGCACAGCGGCTGGCTGCGTTTTTCAGGCGAGGTAGCGGCCTGCCTGCCTAACGGTGTGGTAGTGGAAGTGCTCGGCGGCGAACGGGAATTCGACGCGATCAATCTGTGAGCCGATGAGCACCACGGAACAGATCACGACGATCAGTCAGCCGGCGGCCGGCAACCAGCGGGACGACCGCCTGGTCGCCGGCTATGCCGCCCTGGCCATCGCCATCCATATCCTGGAGGCGGCCTTCCCCAGCCCCTTGCCCGGGGTCAAGCCCGGCCTCGCCAACGTCATCACTCTGATCGTATATCTGCGCCACGGGCTCAGGCTGGCGCTATGGGTCGCCGCCATGCGGGTCCTGGTCGGCAGCCTGCTGGTCGGCACCTTCCTCAGCCCGACGTTCCTGCTCAGCGCGACCGGCGCGGTGGCGGCATTGTCCGCCCTGGCCCTGACCGGCGCGGTCGGCGGACGGCGGGTGGGCCCCGTCGGCCTGAGCGTGGTGTCTTCGCTGGCTCACATGAGCGGACAGATCACCGTCGCCTACCTGCTGTTTATCCCCCACCCGGCTCTGCTAAAGCTGGTGCCGGTGCTGCTCAGCGCCGCGCTCCTGTTCGGCACGGTCAGCGGCCTGATTGCGGCCAGCGTACTCAACATCCTGGGCCGACGGGCGGCGGAGCGGCCGTGAGCGCCCGGCGCCAGGGTCCGGCCCTGACCATGCCCTACGCCCTGGGCATCGCCCTGGTCGCGCACGCGGTGCTGATCCTCGGCATCAGCTTTACCGCCCCGGACGGTGTCGACAAGCCGGTCACGCCCGCGCTGGAGATCGTGCTGTCCTCGGACGAATTACCCGAGGAGACGGTGGACGACCCCGATTACCTCGGCCGCCAGGACCAGCGGGGCAGCGGCAACACGGAGCAAGACGTAGACCCGGTCCTGGAGGCGGCCAGAGAACAGGTGAATCCCTTCGAAGCGGAGGCCGACGCCGCCGATCCCGAGCCCTCTCCGGCATCCGGCAGCGAGGAGCGCGACCTGGTCTCCAGCCGCAGCGAGGACGAGGACAAGGCCATCCTCGACGCCGAACAGGAGCGTCCCGCCCTGTCACCGGGGTCTCGCCAGCTGCTGACGCTGACGCCAGTCGCCAGGGCCCGGGACCCTCGCGAGCGCTTCCTCGCCGTCAATACCCGCCAGACGCTGTTCGCCGACTATCTCTCCTCCTGGAAAGACAAGGTGGAGCGCGTCGGCACCCTCAATTTCCCGGACGCGGCGCGCCGCCTCCGACTGGAAGGGAGTCCGGTGCTGGAGATCGCGCTGCGCGCCGACGGCTCGATCGCGGAGATCTCCGTGCGCGAGAGTTCGGGCGAGCCGACGCTGGACGAGGCCGCGATCCGGATCCTCAAGCTGGCGTCTCCGTTCGATCCGTTCCCCAGGGACCTGCGCGAACACTATTCGGTGCTGCGCTTCGCCTACGAGTGGCGATTCCTGGAGGGGACACGGCCGAACACGGGAGCCGGCGACGACCGATCCTAGCATCGGTCACGCCCCCGGACCCGCCGGAGCGGCGTATATAATGGCGCCATGGCCGACCCCTATCTCACCGACCACTTTCTGATCGCCATGCCGGCCATGGGCGACCCGAATTTCGACCGCACGGTCACTTTTATCTGCGAGCACAATGAGGATGGCGCCCTCGGACTGGTGATCAATCGGCCGATGGACCTGACGCTGGGCGAGATCTTCTCCCAGATGTCGCTGGATTGCGATGACCAGGGGATCAGTGCGCTGCCGGTGCTCCAGGGCGGGCCGGTGCAGGTCGAGCGCGGGTTCGTGATCCACGGCAGCGAACGCGAATGGAATTCGACCCTGGCGGTATCCGATACCGTAGCCGTCACCACCTCCCGGGACGTGCTCGAGGCCATGGCCGCGGGCGACGGCCCGGAACGGGCCCTGGTGGCCATCGGTTACGCTGGCTGGGGCGCCGGCCAGCTTGAAGCCGAGATGGCCGCCAACGCCTGGCTGACGGTGCCGGCGAATACGGAGATCCTGTTCGACATCCCGTTCGAGAAGCGCTGGCGCGCCGCCGCGGCCCTGATCGGCATCGACCTGGACCTGTTGAGCACGGAGGCCGGTCACGCCTGAGGGCGGGACCGGCCCACCCACGGCGATGCTCGCGCTGGGCTTCGACTTCGGACGGCGCAGGATCGGGATCGCCGTAGGAAGCGACCTCGGCGGCGAGGCGAGGCCGATCGCCGACGTCATCTGCCGGGACGGGCAGCCGGATTGGGCGCGGCTGGAGGCGATCGTCGCGGAGTGGAAACCCGACTGCCTGGTGGTCGGGCTGCCCTATAATATGGACGGCTCGGAGAGCGAGATGAGCCGCGCCGCCCGTCGCTTCGCAGGACGCCTTCAGGCTCGTTGCCGCATCAGGGTCCAACTGGTCGACGAACGTCTGAGTTCCAGGGAAGCCGGGCACAGGCTGAAGGCGGCTCGGAACTCTGGCGAGAGGAAGCGCAGGACACGGGCCGCGGACGTGGATCGGGAAGCGGCGGCCGTCATCCTGCAGAGCTGGCTGGACCACCCTGACCAACGAGGAGCCGACGAATGATCTCTCAGTTCGACCCGGCGGGCCGGCTGCGCCACCTGATAACCCTGCGGGGACTCGAACGAGACCAGATCGTCGATCTGCTGGACCGGGCGGAGGCCTTCCTGCGGCCGGCCGGCGAGCTGCCGGCCCGCAACGAGTCTCTTGTTGGCCGCACGGTGGCCAATCTGTTCTTCGAACCGAGCACCCGGACCCGCGCATCCTTCGAGCTGGCCGCTCGCCGCCTCGGCGCCGACGTGCTCAGCCTCGACGTCAGCACCTCGTCGCGCGCCAAGGGTGAAAGCCTGCTGGACACGATCTACACGCTGCAGGCCATGCAGTGCGACGTGTTCGTGGTGCGGGATGCCCAGGCCGGGGTCCCGGAGTTTATCGTCGGTCACGTCGCGCCCCATGTGCGCGTGCTCAATGCCGGCGAGTCCCATCTCAATCATCCGACCCAGGGCCTGCTGGACATGCTCACCATCCGGCGCCACAAGGGTCGCTTCGACGACCTGGTGGTGACCATCATCGGGGATATCCATCATTCCCGGGTCGCCCGATCCGCTGCCCACGCGCTGGCCGTCCTCGGCGTCGGTGAATTGCGGCTGGTGGCACCGGAACACCTGCGGCCGGACGCCCGGGATTTTCCCGGCGCCCGCATCATCGACGACGTGGATGAGGGCATCCGGGACGCAGATGTGGTGATGGCGCTGCGGATACAGAAGGAGCGGATGTCCGAAAATTCGGTGCCGGACCCGGCCGACTATTTCCGGCGCTTCGGCCTCGATGCCCGGCGACTCCGGCTGGCCCGGGATGACGCCATCGTCATGCACCCCGGCCCCATGAATCGCAACGTGGAGATCGCGCCGGACGTCGCCGACGGCAGACAATCCGTGATCGAGGAGCAGGTCACCAACGGCGTGGCGGTGCGGATGGCGGTGATGGAAGCCGTGATAGGCGCTTGATCGGGCCGCTGATTATAATGACCGCCCGGATGCGTCCCCGCGGCATGATGGCACTATCTTGAGCAAAGCGAATCGCAACACCATCCTGCTGGAGGACGCGGAGATCCTGCATCAGGTGGCGCATCCGGCCGAGCAGTTCATCCTCACGGTGCGTTCGCCCCGCTGCGCCGCCGTCGCCCGGGCGGGCAGCTTCGCCCATATCACCTGCGACCCGGCGGTGCCCATGCGGCGTCCGCTTTCGATCATGCGTTCGGATCCGGAACGGGGGACACTGGAATTCCTGTACAAGATCGTCGGCCACGGCCTGCGGGCGCTCTCGGAGAAGCGTCCTGGCGACCGGCTGAGCCTGCTCGGACCGATCGGCCAGGGTTTCCGGCCCGATCCCCGGCGGCCCCGTCCGCTGCTGTTGGGCGGTGGCGTCGGCATCCCGCCGATGATCTTCCTGGCCGAGACCCTGAGGCAGGATCGTGATCAGGCCTGGCGGCCGCTGGTGCTGATGGGATCTGAGGTACCGTTCCCGTTCTCCACCCGGCCGTCAGAGTCACCCGTCGCCGGCATGCCGGCAGAAGCGGAGCACAGCCTCGATCTGCTCGAGGACCTGGGCGTGCCCAGCCGCCTGGCGAGCGCCGCCGGCCTGCCCGGCTGCTATCCCGGTTTTATCACCGAACTGGCGCGGCAATGGCTGTCGGGCCTCGCTCCGGAGGTCCTTTCCGAGATCGGCGTCTTCGCCTGTGGTCCGACACCGATGCTGGAAGCTTCGGCCCGGTTGGCTCAGTCCTTCGGGCTGCCGTGCCAGGTGTCGCTGGAAGAATATATGGCCTGCGCGGTCGGCGGCTGTGCCGGCTGCACGGTGCCGGTGCATACGGACGAAGGACTGGCGATGAAACGCGTCTGTGTCGACGGACCGGTCTTCGACGCCAATCAGGTATTCCCGCCGGCCGCCTGAGCCGCCCCCTTAGCCGAAGTTGATCTTCGCCTCCAGATCGGTGGACGAATCGGCGTTGGCGAGAGCGGTCTCCAGATCGACCAGGCCCTGCTGGTAGAGAGAGTACAGAGAGGCATCGAAACTCTGCATGCCCTCCTCATTGCTCTCCTGCAGCGCCTCCTTGATACCGCTCACGTCCCCCTTGGTAGTCAGGTCGGCCACGTGGGGCGTATTCAGCAGCACTTCCACCGCCGGCAGGCGCTTGCCGTTGCGCCCGATAACCAGACGCTGGGCGATGATGGCGCGGAGATAGTGCGACAGATCCATGTAGATCTGGCGGTGCTGGCTCTGGGGGAACAGGTTGATGATCCGGTCCAGGGTCTCGGCCGCATTGTTGGCATGCAGGGTCGCGATACACAGGTGGCCCGTTCCGGCCAGAGTGATGGCCGCCTGCATGGTCTCCCGATCACGGATCTCGCCGATCAGGACCACGTCCGGCGCCTCGCGCATGGCGCTCTTCAGGGCCTTGTTGTAGGACAGCGTGTCGAGGCCCAGCTCACGCTGGTTGATGATCGACTTCTTGTTCGTGTGCAGGAACTCGATCGGTTCTTCGATGGTGATGATGTGGTTGGAGGTGTTCTCGTTGCGATGGTCGATCATCGCCGCCAGCGTGGTGGACTTGCCCGATCCTGTGGCGCCCACCATCAGCACCAGTCCGCGCTTGGCCATGGACAGGCTCTCGAGGATGGGCGGGAGGTTCAGCTCGGAGAGCTGGGGCACGTTCAGGGTCACGTAGCGCAGCACCATGGCGATGTTGCCGCGCTGGTAGAAGACATTGGCACGGAAACGGCCGAGGCCGGGCTCGGAGATGGCGAAGTCCACCTCCAGCTCCCGGTCCAGCTGGTCGGTCTGGGGACCGGTCATGATGCCCACGGCCGCGTCCCTGACCTGATCGACGGTCAGCAGCTCTTTGCCCAGGGACATGATCTTGCCCTCGATCTTTATCTTGATCGGGGCCTTGGGCGTGAAGAACAGGTCCGACGCGTTCTTCTCCGCCATCAGCTTCAGCAACGGTTTGAGGTTCATGACTGGGTGCGCGTTCCCTGCTGATCCTTGCGAGCCGGCCGTGCGACGGCGTCAGCCGCGGATGTTGAAATACCCGCTCTTCTCCACGTCCTCGACGACCTCGAACTGATCGGCGTCGATCTCCTTGGCGCCACGCTTGCTCTCGAGCTTGATGCGCAGCCGCACCTCGTTCATGGAATCGGCATTGCGCATCGCCTCCTCGTAGGAGATCAGGCCCTGTTCGTAGAGATCGAACAGAGACTGGTCGAAGGTGCGCATGCCGAGCCGGGTGGACTTCGCCATCACTTCCTTGATCTGGGCCACTTCGCCCTTGAAGATGAGGTCGGCGATCAGCGGCGAGTTGAGCATGATCTCCATCGCCGCCACCCGGCCGCTGCCGCTTTCCCGCGGGAGCAGGCGCTGCGACACCAGGGCCTTGGTGTTGAGGGACAGATCCATCAGCAGCTGGTCCCGTTTCTCCTCCGGGAAGAAGTTGATGATTCGGTCCAGGGCCTGGTTGGCGCTGTTGGCATGCAGCGTGGCCAGGCACAGATGGCCGGTCTCGGCGAACTGGATACCGTACTCCATGGTGTCGCGGTCGCGGATCTCGCCGATCAGGATCACGTCCGGGGCCTGGCGCAGGGTGTTCTTCAGAGCGACGTGCCAGCCCTCGGTATCGACCCCGATCTCACGCTGGGTCACGACGCAGCCGCGGTGCTCGTGGACGTATTCGATGGGATCCTCGATGGTGATGATGTGGCCGTGGGTCGAGGCATTGCGGTGGCCGATCATGGCCGCCAGGGTGGTGGACTTACCGGTACCGGTGCCGCCCACCAGGATCACCAGGCCCCGTTTCGCCATCACGATGTCCTTGAGGATCGGCGGCAGCTCGAGCTCCTCGATGGTGGGGATCTCCGTATTGATCGTGCGGCAGACGCAACCGACCTGACCCTGCTGGATGAAGGCGCTCACGCGGAAACGCCCGATGTTGGGCGGCGCGATGGCGAAATTGCACTCCTTCTCGGCATCGAAGCTCTTGGTCTGCCGGTCGTTCATGATCGAGCGCACCAGCACACTGCTCTGCTGCGGCGTGAGGGGAGTGTCCGTGACCGGCCTGATCTCGCCGTCGACCTTGATCGCGGGCGGGAATCCGGCGGTGATGAAAAGGTCGGAACCGTCGACCTTGATCATCCGCCGCAGGAAATCCTGCATCAATCTGATTGCCTGGTCTCTGTTCATATCGATCTCCCGGGGTCGCTGTTCCGGTCTCTTGCGCCGACGTCCCCGCGCCCCTGCATCGGCGCGATCGGCGGTCCCGGACCTAGAACGCGTCCTTGTTGGCCGCCTTGTAACGGGCCTCTTCGCGACTGACGACGCCCTTGGACAGAAGGTCCTGCAGGCACTGATCCAGGGTCTGCATACCCGATGCCTGCCCAGTCTGGATGGCAGAATACATCTGCGCAATCTTGCCTTCCCGGATCAGGTTCCGGATCGCCGACGTGCCGATCATGATCTCATGGGCAGCGACGCGGCCGCCGCCGTTCTTCTTCAGCAGCGTCTGCGAGATCACGGCTCGCAGGGACTCGGACAGCATGGAGCGAACCATGTCCTTCTCGCCTGCCGGGAACACGTCGACGATTCGGTCGATCGTCTTGGCGGCGGAACTGGTGTGGAGAGTGCCGAACACCAGATGACCGGTCTCGGCCGCGGTCAGTGCCAGCCTGATGGTCTCCAGATCGCGCATCTCACCGACCAGGATGACGTCCGGATCCTCGCGCAGCGCAGAACGCAGTGCCTCGGCGAAGCCCAGAGTATCCCGGTGGACTTCGCGCTGGTTGATCAGGCTACGCTGGCTCTCGTGGACGAATTCGATCGGATCCTCGATGGTCAGGATATGATCCGGACGATGCTCGTTGATGTAATCGACCATCGCCGCCAGGGTGGTCGACTTGCCTGATCCGGTCGGGCCGGTGACCAGCACGATCCCCCGCGGATACATGGAGATATCCTTGAAGATCTTCGGCGCGCCAAGCTGCTCCAGCGTCAGAATCTCGGTGGGGATGGTGCGGAAGACCGCGCCCGCGCCGCGAGCCTGATTGAAAGCGTTGACCCTGAAACGCGCAAGATCCGGGATCTCGAAGGAGAAGTCGGTCTCGAAATACTCCTCGAACGCCTTGCGCTGCTTGTCGTTCATGATGTCGTAGATCATGCTGTGCACTTCCTTGTGCGGAAGCGGCGGCATGTTGATGCGCTTGACGTCGCCGTCGACCCGGATCATCGGCGGCACACCCGCAGACAGATGCAGGTCCGAGGCGTTATTCTTCACCGCAAATGCGAGAAGCTGGTCGATCTCTACGGGCATACGTACTCCATGTATTGCGCGACGGCTCCTGCCTGCCGGCCTCGCCGGCGGCGCTCGACTGGCCAAGAGTATAGCGAAGGGCGCCCGGGCAAAACATGACAGACTTCTCAGTCAGGCTGGAGCAGGTTCTGGATCGGATCGAGGCGGCCTGTTCCCGACACAATCGGGATCCCGATGAGCTGCGCCTGGTGGCAGTCAGCAAACGCCACCCGGTGACGGCCGTGCTGGAGGCGATGGCGGCCGGGCAGCGGGACTTCGGCGAGAATTTCATACAGGAGGGCATCGGGAAGATCGAGGCCACCACCGGCCGTGAGGCGCGCTGGCATTTTATCGGTCACCTGCAGAGCAACAAGAGCCGCCAGGCGGCCATGCATTTCGACTGGGTACAGACCGTCGACCGGCTGCGCATCGCCCGCCGCCTCAGCGAACAGCGACCACACCACGCCGGCGATCTCCAGGTCTGCATCCAGGTGCGGATCGGCGACGAGCCAGGCAAGTCCGGCGTGGCCCCGGAGGATCTCGAGCCGTTGGCCGACGGAATCCTGGAACTGCCCCGACTCAAATTACGCGGACTGATGGCGATCCCGCCTCCAGCTGGGGATTTCGACATCCAGCGGCGCCAGTTCGCCGAGCTCAGGACGGCATTCGAGCAGCTTCGGGCCCGGGGTATCGGTCTGGACACGCTGTCCATGGGCATGTCCGACGATCTTGAGGCGGCGGTGGCCGAAGGCAGTACCATGCTGCGTATCGGCACCGCCCTGTTCGGCCCGCGTCCCGGAGCAGGCGACAGCGGACTGGAGAGTGCCTGACGCGACGGATATGCTTGACTCAACGAGTCCTAATTCCTAGATCGATACCATGCGCAACGCAAGAATCTGCTTCATCGGCGGCGGCAATATGGCCAGCAGCCTTATCGGCGGTCTGCTGGCGGACGGCTATCCGGCCGATCTTCTGGTCGTGGCCGAGCCCGAGGCCGGACAGCGCGAGCGCCTTCGCTCGAGCTTCGGAGTCCGGGTGAGTCAGGACAATGCCGAGGCCGCCGCTAACGCCGATGTGGTCGTGCTGGCGGTGAAACCCCAGCGCATGGCCGAAGCTGCCGCCGCTATCGGCCCTCTGTCTCCCGCGCCCCTGATCCTGACCGTAGCGGCCGGAGTCCGCATCGGCGACCTGCGCCGCTGGCTGGGCACCGATGGCGCCATCGTGCGCGGCATGCCGAACACGCCTGCGCTGCTCGGCGCCGGCGTCACTGCCCTGTTCGCGGGCGGTGACGTCGACCCGGCCGGCCGGGAGCTGGCGGAGGGCATCCTGCGGGCGGTCGGCGCGGTCGTCTGGGTCGACGATGAGGCGCTGATGGATGCGGTGACCGCACTCTCGGGCAGCGGCCCGGCGTATTTCTTCCTGCTGATGGAGATCATGGCCGCCACCGGGGTGGAGATGGGTTTGAGCACGGAGTCAGCGCGGTTGCTGACCCAGGAGACCGCCATCGGCGCCGCGCGGATGGCGCTGGAGGCTGACGTGGAGGTGGCCGAGTTGCGGCGCCGGGTCACCTCGCCGGGCGGCACTACCGAGGCCGCCATGCAATCCATGCACGATTCGGATCTGACCGCGGTCGTGCGCCGGGCGATCCTGGCGGCCCGGGACCGGTCACGCACCCTGGCGGACGAAGTGGGAACCCGATGACGGCGGAGACATCATGAGCGCGCCATTGCTGTTCATCATCGAGACGCTGTTCGATCTGTACGTCCTGTGCTTCATCCTGCGGCTGGTGATGCAGATGACCCGGGCGGATTTCCACAATCCGCTGTCCCAGTTCATCGTCCGCGTGACCAATCCCCTGCTGGTGCCGCTACGCAAGCTGGTGCCCGGATACCGGGGCCTGGACGTGGCGGCGGTGCTGCTGATCCTGATCCTGGAGCTCATCGCGGTCGCCGCGTTGTTCCCCCTCAAGACCGGCATGAGCCCGAACCCGGCGACGCTGATCTACTTCGCCTTGTTGCGGACCCTGGTGACGGTGATCCGGCTGTATTTCTTCGCCATCCTGATCTACGCCATCCTCAGTTTCGTCAGCCCCGGCACCTACAATCCCCTGAGCAGCGTACTCGCGAGCATCTGCGAACCGGTCCTGAGGCCCGTGCGGCGTGTGATCCCGCCGATCGGGGGTATAGACCTTTCGCCCCTGTTCCTGCTGATAGGATTGCAGGCCCTGCTGATGGCCATCCCGATGCCGACGGTGCTCGTCTGAACCCGCAATCGCCGGTCCGCTGGCGCGGTCAGGTGCTGGTATGCCGCCTGCGGCTGAGGCCGTGCGGCGGTCGCGACGCGTTTGTCGGGCGGATCGGCGACCGGCTCAGGGTCCGGGTCTCTTCACCTCCGGTCGGAGGCAAGGCCAATGCCGCGCTTGTGCGCTTCCTCGCCAGACAATGTCGGGTTACCCGGTCGCGGGTGCGGGTGGTAGCCGGGGAGTCCGATCGCGACAAAGTCGTGGAGATCGACCGGCCGTCGGTCGTGCCCGAGGAAATCCTGTCATGCATGAGTTCATCCGCACAGGAATAGGCTATAGTTAGCGTGCTGCGTGGCTCACGCAGCGCAGATTCAGGGAGACGGGGCCAGATGACACGAGCGTTTTACGTCAGATTTCTGCTGGCCGTCCTGGCGACGCTGCTGGCCGCGGGCTGCGGCCCGTCAGGCGGGGACGACGAGCGGGCGCCGGCGGCGCGCGAGATCACGCGCGAGAACTTTGTCGAGGCCGGCGACTATGTCGTCCATTTCAATGCCCTGGCCACCGAGATGCTGCCGGCGGAGGTGGCCCGGGCCTACGGTATCGTCCGCAGCGATAGCAGGGCCATGCTCAACGTCAGCGTCATCCGCAAGGAACCGGGTACCATCGGCAAATCGGTAGGCGCGGAAGTGAAGGTCAACGCCAGCAATCTGACTGGCCAGTTAAAGAGCGTGACCCTGCGGAAGATCGATGAAGGCGAAGCGATCTACTATATTGGTGAGGTACCGGTCGCCAACAGGGAGACACTGATATTCGACATCCAGGTGACGCCGGAGGGAGAGCAAGACCCGGTCGCCGTCAAGTTTCGACAGCAGTTCTACACAGACTGACTTTGGGGGTAGACTCCAGCTATCGAGAACCGTGGCTCGATCGGTTCGACGCCCGACCCGGCGACTCCATGAATTGTGGTAATTTCGAGCGATACACATCCTGCAACACTGAACCAAAGGAACCAGGGGGAAAAATATGGCTGCAACGAAGAAGCGGGCGAGCAAGAAGAAAGCTGCTGCGGCTCCGAAGGCGCCCACCAAGAGCCAGATCATCAGTCAGATTTCTGACGACACCGGGCTGACCCGCAAGGACGTCGGCGCGGTATTCGAGTCGCTCAATGGGGTCATCAAGAAAAGTCTCGGACGCCGTGGCGCCGGGGAATTTACGATGCCGGGTCTGATGAAGATCCGGGTCGTGAAGAAGCCGGCCACCAAGGCGCGCAAGGGCATCAACCCGTTTACCGGCGAGGAGATGGTGTTCAAGGCCAAACCCGCCCGCAAGGCGGTCAAAGTGCTAGCACTCAAAGGCCTCAAAGACATGGTCTGAGCAGCCGCTTGCCAGGCTGGAGACGACGCCCGGACCGGAGACGGCCCGGGCGTTTTTATTCATCGACCCTGTCGCCGGCAGCCCGGATCATGCGATCGCGGATGCGCACGTAATCAGCCCGGCGCAGGTAGATGAGATCGGCGATCTTGTCCAGCAGATGCCGCTCGTGCTTGTCGAAATGACGGTCGGCGAGGGCCACCTCAAGGAGCATCTCGATCAATCTGTGCTTCTGCGGTTCGCTGAGATTCTCATGGATCGCGCGGGTGTAGTGCTGCAGTGAGACCATTTCGTCGGCGCGCGCCCCGGCCCGACCCATCAGATCCTCCGCCTCGCCCTGCTCCAGCTGGAAATGACGGCTGAGGATACCCTTCAGGGCATCGGCTTCTTCCGGACCGTCGACGAAGTCCGCCCGGCTCATCTCGACCAGCAGCACCGCCATGGCCAGACGCAGGTCATGCTCGCTGGCGGTGTCCGCATCATCCTCCCCGTCGACCGCGAATCTGGTCTCCAGAAAATTCATCACTGCTTTCAACACCTGTCATCCCCCTCGCGAGCGGCCGGCTCGAGGAATTCCGTCGCCACCTCGCGCAGCACCGTGAGACGGCCGTGAAAAAAATGATCCGTGTCGGGCAGGAGACGCAGATTCGGCGCCGGGTCCAGCGTCGCGGCCCAGGCCTCCACCGCCGCGGCATCCACCAGTTCGTCGTCTTCACCCTGGATAATCAGCCAGGGACAGCGCGGTAGCGCCAGCGCCCCCATGTCGAAACGATGCAGCGGCGGCGCGACGGTGAGCAACCGTGCCGGCGCCACGTCTGCGGCGATGGACAGCGCCACGAAGGCGCCGAACGAGAAGCCGGCCAGCCACAGA
>CBDTYJ010000045.1:0-13797 GCA_965364575.1 uncultured Gammaproteobacteria bacterium | reverse complement strand
AGGTGCGGGCGTGGTGTCGAAGATCCTGAAGTAATTATCGCACCCGCCCGGGCGGGTGCAGTCGAACTGCGGAGCACTTGATGGCAAACCAGAACATCCGGATCCGGCTGAAGTCTTTCGATCATCGTCTGATCGACTCCTCGGCCCGGGAAATCGTCGAAACCGCCAAGCGCACCGGCGCCCAGGTCCGCGGACCGGTGCCATTGCCGACCAAGAAGGAGCGGTTCACGGTGCTGGTGTCGCCCCACGTGAACAAGGATGCCCGGGACCAGTACGAGCTCCGGACCCACAAGCGGCTGATGGAGATCATGGATCCCACGGACAAGACCGTGGACGCCCTGATGAAACTCGAGCTGCCCGCCGGCGTGGACGTTCAGATTAAATTGAATTAAGAGATTCGTTCTCTTATAATGCTCTGCTCCCTGCGGCCCGGTGCGGATTTTCGCGCCGGGCCGCTGATTTGAAAGGAACAGTCCCGCGGCCGTTCAGCCGGTCCGGTGGGTGAAGTTTCGACATACAGCGCTGACCAATCGAAGCCGGCGCGGTGATAGAGGAATAGACAAGATGGCTATCGGTCTAGTGGGCCGCAAGTGCGGCATGACGCGTGTGTTCACGGAAGACGGGGCTTCGATCCCGGTCACCGTGATCGAGGCGTTGCCCAACCGGATAACTCAGCTTAAGACGGCGGAATCGGACGGTTACCGGGCGGTGCAGGTCACCACCGGGGCCCGGAAGGCCTCCCGCGTCACCAAGCCCCAGCAGGGTCACTTCGCCAAGGCGGGTGTCGAACCCGGCCGCGGGCTGTGGGAATTCCGGCTTGAGGGTGAGGAAGGCGAGGAATTCGCCCCCGGGGCCGAGATCACGGTCGAGGTATTCAGCGACGGTCAGACCGTGGACGTCATCGGCACGAGCATCGGCAAGGGATTCGCCGGTGCCGTGAAACGGCATAATTTCCGTACCCAGGACGCCACCCACGGCAATTCCCTGTCGCACCGCGCGCCCGGCTCCATCGGGCAGAACCAGACCCCCGGCAGGGTATTCAAGGGCAAGCGCATGGCCGGCCACATGGGTGACGCCCGGACCACCGCCCAGAATCTGACCGTGGTCCGGGTGGACACGGCACGGAATCTGCTGCTGGTGCGCGGCGCGGTGCCCGGCGCCCGGGGCAGCGACGTGATCGTGCGGCCAGCGATCAAGGCCCGGGGGTAGACATGTCGATGAAACTGCAACTCCACGGCGCCGGCGGCAAGGACCTCCAGGTCTCCGAAGCGGCCTTCGGCAGGGACTACAACGAAGGCCTGGTCCATCAGGTCGTCACCGCCTACCTGGCGGCCGGTCGTTCCGGCACCAAGGCGCAGAAAAATCGGAGCGATGTGCGCGGTGGCGGTATCAAGCCCTGGCGCCAGAAGGGTACCGGGCGGGCTCGTGCCGGCACGATCCGTAGCCCGATCTGGGTCGGCGGTGGCCGGACCTTCGCCGCGCGTCCGCGGAACTACGAGCAGAAGGTCAACCGCAAGATGTACCGGGCGGCGATGCGCTCGCTGCTGTCGGAGCTGATCCGCCAGCAGCGTCTGCTGATCGTCGAGGACCTGGAGGTGGCCGAGCCGCGCACCCGGCTGATGGTAGCGAAGCTCAAGGAACTGGGCATCGACAGCGGGCTGCTGGTGACCGAGGCCTACGACGAGAAGACTTTTCTGGCCGCGCGCAACCTGCCCCATGTGGAAGTGCTGGAGGCGACCGCGGTGGATCCCGCCAGCCTCATTCGCTACGGACACGTCGTGATGACGGTCGCGGCCCTGCGCCGGATCGAGGAGAAGCTGGTATGAGCAAGGAACGACTGATGACGGTCCTGCTCGGTCCCCACGTGTCGGAAAAAGGGACCGTGCTGGCGGAGAAGAACAACCAGGTGATCTTCCGTGTGCGTCGCGACGCAAACAAGGAGGAGATCCGCAAAGCCGTCGAGCTGATGTTCGAAGTCAAGGTCGAGGGCGTGCAGGTGCTCAACCAGCAAGGCAAGACCAAACGCTTCGGACGCATGAGCGGCAAGCGTTCCGACTGGAAGAAAGCGTACGTGCGTCTGGCCGAGGGCCAGAGCATCGATTTCCTGGGCGCCGACTAGCCGGCGGCCCGGACCTAAAGGGAACAGAGCAGAGTAGCAGCCATGCCACTGCAAAAGACAAAACCGACATCGGCCGGACGGCGCTTCGTAGTCCGGGTGAAATCTCCGGGCCTGCACAAGGGCAAGCCGGTGGATTCCCTGGTGGCCAGGAAGAGCAAGACCGGCGGCCGCAACAACGCTGGCCGCATCACCAGCCGCCATATCGGTGGTGGTCACAAGCAGCGTTACCGGCTGGTCGATTTCAAGCGCGACAAGGACGGGATCCCCGGCCGCGTCGAGCGCTTCGAATACGACCCGAATCGCAGCGCCCATCTCGCGCTGGTGCTGTACGCCGACGGTGAGCGTCGGTACATCATCCAGCCAAAGGGAGTGGCCGTGGGCGATCCGGTGATGT
The DNA here is from genome assembly GCA_965364575.1 of uncultured Gammaproteobacteria bacterium. Lineage (GTDB taxonomy): Bacteria > Pseudomonadota > Gammaproteobacteria > Steroidobacterales > XN24 > CAMYOC01. The sequence goes on along the minus strand of CBDTYJ010000045.1, from coordinate 11,284 downwards.
CAGGCGCCGATGCGCCGATCAAGCCGGGCAGCTGCCTGCCCTTGCGCAACATCCCGGTGGGCACTCAGGTGCACTGCGTCGAGATGCGCCCGGGCAAGGGCGCTCAACTCGCTCGCAGTGCCGGCGCCAGCGTCCAGGTCGCCGCCCGCGAGGGCGCTCACGCCACCCTGCGGCTGCGCTCCGGTGAAATGCGCAAGGTCCATGTGGACTGCCGCGCCACTGTCGGCGAGGTCGGCAACGGCGAGCACAGTCTGCGCAAGCTCGGCAAAGCCGGCGCCCAGCGCTGGCGGGGCGTGCGCCCGACGGTGCGCGGTGTGGCCATGAACCCCGTGGACCATCCCCATGGTGGCGGCGAAGGACGCACCTCGGGCGGACGTCATCCGGTGTCGCCCTGGGGTACGCCGACCAAGGGTTACAAGACGCGGAACAACAAGCGGACCGATAGTCAGATCGTCCGCCGCCGGAACAAGAAGTAGGAGATTGAGCCGTGCCACGTTCGGTTAAAAAAGGTCCATTCATCGACGCCCACCTCGCCAAGAAGGTGAGCGCGGCCCAGGAGCGGAATGACCGCCGGCCGATCAAAACCTGGTCGCGGCGTTCGATGATCGTGCCGGAGATGGTCGGGCTGACCATCGCCGTCCACAACGGCCGTCAGCACATGCCGGTACTGATCTCCGAGAACATGGTGGGCCACAAGCTGGGCGAGTTTGCCCAGACGCGGACCTTCCGCGGCCACTCGGGCGACCGCAAGGCCAAGTGAGGACAGTGACATGCAGGTAGCAGCAAAGCTCAGTCACGCGCGGGTCTCGCCGCAGAAATGCCGTCTGGTCGCCGACATGGTTCGCGGCAAGTCGGTCGGTGAGGCACTGCAGACGCTGACCTTCACGCCGAAGAAGGCGGCGCGCATCGTCAAGAAGGTGCTGGAGTCCGCGATCGCCAACGCCGAGCACAATCATGGCGCGGACATCGACGAGCTCAAGGTCGCCTTCATCGCCGTCGATGAGGCACCGATATTCAAGCGTTATCGCGCGCGCGCCCGCGGCCGGGGAGCCCGGATCATCAAGCGCAACAGCCACATCACCGTGAAAGTGGCGGACGAGTAAGGACTGGAGAGGCCGCAATGGGTCAGAAAGTAAATCCGATCGGGATCCGTCTCGGGATCACCAGAGACTGGACCTCGCGCTGGTATGCCGACACCGGCAGCTTCGCCGAGTTCGTGAATATGGACTTCCAGATCAGGGAATTCCTGAAGAAGAAGCTGTCCCAGGCATCGGTCAGCAAGATCCAGATCGAGCGGCCGGCCCGCAAAGCCCACATCACCGTGCATACGGCGCGTCCGGGCATCGTGATCGGCAAGAAGGGCGAGGACATCGAGAGGCTGCGGATCGAAGTGGCGCAGATGATGGACATGCCGGTCGGCGATGTCCGCATCAATATCGCCGAGATCCGCAAGCCCGAGCTGGATGCCCAGCTGGTGGCGGAAGGCATCGCCCAGCAGCTCGAGCGCCGGGTCATGTTCCGGCGGGCGATGAAGCGCGCCGTGACCAACACCATGCGCCTCGGCGCCCAGGGCGTGAAGGTCCAGGTCGGCGGTCGTCTGAACGGCGCCGAGATCGCGCGCTCCGAGTGGTATCGCGAGGGCCGGGTGCCGCTGCACACCTTCCGCGCCGAGATCGACTATGGACTGGCGGAGGCCCGGACCACATACGGCGTGATCGGGGTCAAGGTGTGGATCTTCAAGGGCGAAGTTTTCGAGACACCGGAGCCGGCGGCGCAGGCGGCCGAAACCGCGGCGGCCAGGTAGGAGATTCAGCGAGATGTTGCAGCCGAAGAGAACCAAGTACAGGAAGCAGCAGAAAGGCAAGAACCGCGGTCTTGCCCTGCGCGGCAGCACCGTGTCTTTCGGGGAGTACGCGCTCAAGGCCGTCGGTCGTGGCCGCCTGACTGCGCGGCAGATCGAGGCCGCCCGGCGCGCCATGACCCGTCACGTCAAGCGCGGCGGCAAGATCTGGATCCGGGTGTTCCCGGACAAGCCGATCACCCAGAAGCCGCTGGAGGTGCGTCAGGGCAAGGGCAAGGGCAACGTCGAGTACTGGGTCTGTCAGATCCAGCCCGGACGCGTGTTGTACGAGATGGAAGGGGTGTCAGAGGAGATCGCGCGCGAGGCATTCCGTCTGGCCGCGGCCAAGCTCCCGATCGCCACCACCTTCGTGAGCAGGCAGGTGATGTGATGAAGGCCAGCGAACTGCGTAAGAAAACCAGGGCCGAGCTGCAGGAAGAGCTGCTCAACCTGCATCGTGAGCAATTCAACCTGCGCATGCAGCGGGCCACGGGGCAGATGGCGCGTCCGGATCAGTTCGGCAAAGTCCGCAAGGACATTGCACGGGTCAAGACCGTGCTCAAGCAGGTCGAGGCCGCGAGCCTCGCGGGTGATGCGAAATGAGCGAGACGAAGCAGAGCGACGGCAGCAAGCAGCGCACGGTGACCGGCCGCGTGGTCAGCAACGGCATGGACAAGACCGCCGCCATCGCCGTGGAGCGGCTGGTGAAACACCCGGTCTACGGGAAGTTTATCCGCCGCACCTCGAAGCTGCTGGCGCACGACGAGAATAATGAGTGCCAGGTGGGAGATACCGTCGAGATCGCCGAGTGTCGGCCGATGTCGCGGCGCAAGGCCTGGCGTGTGGTGAACATCGTGGAGCGTGCCGAAGTCCGCTGAGGCGGACCGGTGACGGACTCGAGAGAAACGAGAAAAAGTCATGATCCAGATGCAGACCGTTCTGACCGCTGCGGACAACAGCGGCGCCCGACGCCTCCAGTGCATCAAGGTGCTGGGTGGTTCCAAGCGCCGTTATGCCGGGGTGGGGGACATCATCAAGGTCAGCGTCAAGGACGCTATCCCGCGCGGCAAGGTCAAGAAGGGTGAGGTCTACAACGCTGTCGTCGTCCGCACCCGCAAGGGCGTGCGACGGTCCGACGGCTCGCTGATCCGCTTCGACGGTAACGCGGCCGTGTTGCTGAACGCCCGCCTGGAGCCGATCGGTACCCGCATATTCGGGCCGGTTACGCGCGAGCTTCGGACCGGGAATTTCATGAAGATCGTTTCCCTCGCGCCGGAAGTGCTCTGAGGCGCCGCGGAGAACTGAGATGGCAATAAAGAACATCAGGAAAGGTGACGATGTGATCGTCATCACCGGCAAGGACAAGGGCCGTCACGGCACCGTCATCCGCGTCTACGACGACGAGCGCGTGCTGGTCGAGAACGTGAACGTGGTGAAGAAGCACCAGAAGCCGAATCCGAACGCCGGCGTCCAGGGCGGCATCATCGAGAAGGAGATGCCGCTGCACGTTTCCAACGTGATGTTGTTCAATCCGGTCACCAAGAAGGGCGACCGGGTCGGCGTACGGACGCTGGAGGATGGCCGCAAGGTCCGTTATTTCAAGTCCAACGACGAGGTCGTTGACGTCTAGGTCAGGTCGCGGAAATGTCAAGACTGCAAGATTATTATCGTGAGACCGTGGTGCCCCAGCTGCAACAGAAGCTGGGCCTCTCCAACACCATGGAAGTGCCGCGGATCGAGAAGATCACCGTCAACATGGGTGTCGGCGAGACCGTGCGCGACCGCAAGATCCTCGATCACGCGGTCAGCGATATGGTCAAGATCACCGGCCAAAAGCCGGTCATCACCAACGCCCGTCGCTCCGTCGCCAGCTTCAAGATCCGCGACGGCTGGCCGGTGGGCTGCAAGGTGACGCTGCGCCGCGAGCGGATGTACGAATTCCTGGATCGGCTGATCAACATCGCGATCCCGCGCGTGCGTGACTTCCGTGGCATGAGCGTCAAGTCTTTCGACGGCCGCGGCAACTACAACATGGGTGTCCGGGAGCAGATCATCTTCCCGGAAGTGGACTACGACCAGATCGACGAGCTGCGCGGGTTGAATATCACCATCACGACCAGCGCGCGAAACGACGAACAGGGAAGGGCGCTGCTCGAAGCGTTCGACTTCCCGTTCCGCAAGTGAGGACCGGTTCAGATGGCTAAGAAATCAATGCTCGAACGGGAGCGCAAGCGCGCCAAGATGGTCGCCCGCTACGCTGCGAAGCGCGCCAGGCTCAAGGAGATCATCCGCAATCCGATGAGCTCCGATGACGAGCGCGAGGCCGCGCTGGCCAAGCTGCAGGCGCTGCCGCGCAACGCAAGCCCGGTTCGCCTGCACAACCGCTGCAATATCACGGGTCGTCCCCACGGGTACTACCGTAAGTTCGGTCTCGGCCGCAACAAGCTCCGGGAGACCGCCATGCGTGGCGAGATCCCGGGTCTGACCAAGGCCAGCTGGTAGGGAGAGATACCATGAGCATGACTGATCCGGTCGCAGATCTCCTGACCCGCATCCGCAACGGCCAGAAGGCAGGCAAGAACCGCGTCTCAGCGCCGTCGTCCGGCCTCAAGAAGGCGGTCCTCACGGTGCTTAAAGACGAGGGCTACATCAACGATTTCAGCGCCGAGAAGACCGGCTCCAAGGAGCAGCTGTCGATCGAGCTGAAGTATTTCGGCGGCAAGCCGGTGATCGAGACGGTGCAGCGCATCAGCAAGCCGGGTTGCCGGGTCTACCGCAGCAAGGACGAACTGCCGAAGGTGATGGGCGGTCTCGGCGTCGCCGTGATCTCCACTCCGAGCGGCGTGATGAGTGACCGCGAAGCCAGGGCCCAGGGCCATGGCGGCGAAGTGCTGTGCGTGGTCTCGTAGCAGACGCGTGAGAGAAACTTAAGATGTCCAGAGTCGCAAAAAAGCCGATCGAGTTGCCCAAGGGTGTGGAACTCAAGGTCGACGGCAGCAGCCTGACCGTAAAGGGCCCCAAGGGGGCTCTGTCGATGGATCTGCACCCGCAGATCGGCGTCGAACAGGGCGAGGAGGGCGTGCAGGTCAGCGTCAAGTCCGGTGACCGCAAGCTCCAGGCCATGGCCGGGACGACACGCGCGCTGGTGGCGAACATGGTGACCGGCGTGTCGTCGGGTTTCGAGCGCAAGCTCGAGCTCAAGGGTGTCGGCTACCGGGCCCAGTCCAAGGGCAACACGCTGAATCTGACGCTGGGGTTTTCCCACCCGGTCGACTATCCGGTGCCCGAGGGCATCACCGTCGAGACCCCGAGCCAGACGGAAGTGGTGATCAAGGGCATCGACAAGCAGGTCGTCGGTCAGGTGGCTGCCGAGATTCGTGCCTATCGTCCGCCTGAGCCCTACAAGGGCAAAGGCGTGCGCTACGCCGATGAGCGCGTGGTCCTCAAGGAAGCCAAGAAGAAGTAGCAGGTCGAGCCATGGATAAGAAACAGACACGTCTGCGTCGCGCCCGCCGGGCCCGCGCCAAACTCCGCGAGCTGCGCGCCTTCCGCCTGAGCGTCCATCGGACGCCCCGGCACATCTACGCCCAGGTGATCGGGCCGGACGGCGATCAGGTGGTGGCCGCGGCTTCGACCGTCCAGGGCGAGCTGCGCTCGACCCTGAAGTCCACGGGCAACGCTGCGGCGGCCGCGGCCGTCGGCAAGCGTATCGCCGAGAAGGCGAAGGAAGCCGGCATCGACCGGGTCTCTTTCGATCGTTCCGGTTTCAAATATCACGGTCGGGTCAAGGCGCTGGCGGAAGCCGCGCGCGAAGCCGGCCTCGAATTCTGAACGCCGTCCAGGGGTTAAAACGGTATGGCAGCACCAGACAGAAATAGCGCAGGCGACGATCTCATCGAGAAACTCGTCACGATCAATCGCGTGGCCAAGGTGGTCAAGGGCGGACGCCAGTTCGGCTTCACCGCCCTGACCGTCGTCGGCGACGGCGAGGGCCGGGTCGGCTTCGGCTACGGCAAGGCCCGTGAGGTGCCGCTGGCGATCCAGAAGGCGATGCAGGCGGCGCGCAAGAACATGCAGCGCGTGCATCTCAAGGGTGACACCCTGCAGTACGCCATGGTCGGGAACCACGGCGCCACCAAGGTGTACATGCAGCCCGCCTCGGACGGTACCGGCGTCATCGCCGGCGGCGCCATGCGCGCCGTGTTCGAGTGTGCCGGCGTGCGCAACGTGCTGGCGAAGAGCTACGGATCCCGCAATCCCATCAACGTGGTGCGGGCGACCATCGGCGCGCTGGCGGACATGAATTCCCCCAAGGCCATCGCGGCCAAGCGGGGCAAGACCGTGGAACAGATCCTGGGTTAGAGCAATGGCTGGAAAGAAAGCAAAACCTGCCGCCGGGCTGAAAGTGACCCTGTTGCGCAGCACCAGCGGTCGGCTGGCGAGTCACAAGGCCTGCGTCTCGGGTCTCGGTCTGCGCCGGATCCGTCACACGGTCACGGTGGCCGACACCCCGGAGAACCGGGGCATGATCAACAAGGTGTCATACCTGTTGCAGGTAGAGGAAGCCTGAGATGCGTCTGAATACGATCAAGCCCGCGGGCGGCAGCCGCAAGCCGGGCAAGCGCCTCGGCCGCGGTCATTCCGCCGGCCAGGGCAAGACCAGCGGCCGCGGCGTCAAAGGCCAGCACGCCCGTTCGGGCGGCTATCACAAGGTCGGCTTCGAAGGCGGCCAGATGCCCCTGCAGCGGCGTCTGCCCAAGGTCGGTTTCGCCTCGCGCAAGGCGCGCTTTGCCGCAGAACTCAGGCTGCACGAACTGGCCAAGGTAGAGGGTGACGTGGCTGACGAGCTGACTCTGAAGCGGGCCGGCCTGGTGCCCCAGCGTGCCCAGCGCATCAAAGTCATCGCCTCCGGCGCCATCGATCGTGCGATCACCGTCAAGGGCCTGCTGGTCACGGCCGGGGCGCGCAAAGCTATCGAAGCCGCCGGCGGCACCATCGAGGACTGATCCCCGGGATCTCAATCGTGGCGAAATCCAAAGCACTCAGCTCGAACCCGGCCGTAGCACTCGGCGAAGCGACCCGCTTCTCCGAGCTGCGCAAGCGCCTGCTGTTCCTGGTCGGGGCCCTGATCGTCTACCGCATCGGCACCTTCATCCCGGTGCCCGGTATCGATCCCGAGGCCCTGGCGCGGTTCTTCGAGCAGCAGCAGGGCACCATCCTGAGCGTGTTCAACATGTTCTCGGGCGGGGCGCTGGAGCGGCTGAGCATCTTTGCGCTGGGCATCATGCCGTACATCTCCGCCTCGATCATCATGCAGATGATGGCGGTGGTGGTGCCGTCCCTGGCGCAGCTGAAGAAGGAAGGCGAAGCCGGCCGCCGCAAGATCACTCAGTACACCCGCTATGGCACGGTGGGTCTGGCGACCTTCCAGTCTGTCGGCGCGGCGATCGCGTTCCAGAACCAGGGCGTGGTGATCGCCCCGGGCCCGCAGTTCATCTTCACCGCCGCCGTGACCCTGGTCACCGGCACCATCTTCCTGATGTGGCTGGGTGAGCAGGTGACCGAGCGCGGCATCGGCAACGGCATCTCGATGATCATCCTCTCGAGCATCATCGCCGGGCTGCCCGCCGCCATCGGTGGCACCCTCGAGCTGGTCCGGACCGGCGAGATGGCCGCGGCGCTGGCGCTGATCCTGTTCATCCTGATCCTGGCCGTCACCGGTTTCGTGTCTTTCGTCGAGCGCGCCCAGCGGCGGATCACGGTGCACTACGCCAAGCGCCAGCAGGGACGGCGCATGGTGCAGGGTCAGACCACGCACCTGCCGTTCAAGCTCAACATGTCGGGCGTGATCCCGCCGATCTTCGCCTCCAGCATCATCCTGTTCCCGGCCACCATCGCCCAGTGGTTCGGGACCAGCGAAGGCTTCGGCTGGCTGCAGCGGATCGCCGGCAGCCTGGCGCCCGGTCAGCCGGTCTACGTGGTGCTGTACGCGGCCCTGATCATTTTCTTCTGCTTCTTCTATACCGCGCTGGTGTTCAACTCGCGCGAGACGGCGGATAACCTCAAACGCTCCGGCGCCTTTATCCCGGGGATCCGCCCCGGCAAGCAGACCGGCGAATACATCGACTCGGTGCTGACGCGGCTGACCTTCTGGGGCGCGATCTACGTCACCGCCGTGTGTCTGCTGCCCGAGTTCATGATCATGTATGCCCGGGTGCCGTTCTACTTCGGCGGCACGTCCCTGCTGATCATCGTGGTAGTGGTGATGGATTTCATGTCCCAGCTGCAGGCTCACATGATGAGCCATCAGTACGAGGGCATGCTCAAGAAGGCCAACCTCAGGGGTCATGGCCGCGCGGGGCGGGTCCGCTGATCGCGGCCGGCCTCGATTCGGGAGAGAGAGATGAAAGTTAGAGCCTCGGTCAAGAAGATCTGCCGGAACTGCAAGATTATCCGTCGCAACGGCGTGGTGCGCGTGATCTGCACGGATCCCCGCCACAAGCAGCGGCAGGGCTGATCGGCGCTTGTTTGAGCGCCGGTTTTACGGTAAATTGCTCGGTTTCGCGCGGCTTACAGGAGTCAGTCTAAATGGCGCGTATTGCAGGGATTAACGTCCCCCCACACAAGCACGCAGTGATTGCGCTGACGCACATCTACGGGATCGGTCGTTCGACCGCCCAGAAGATCTGTGCGGCGGCGGGCATCGAGCCTGACGTGAAGATCAAGGATCTCAGCGAACCTGAGGTCGACAAGATCCGTGCGATCGTCTCCAAGCAGGTCGTCGAAGGCGATCTCCGGCGCGAGATTTCCATGAACATCAAGCGCTTGATGGATCTCGGTTCCTACCGGGGTATCCGTCACCGCCGCGGCCTTCCGCTGCGGGGCCAGCGCACGCGGACCAACGCCCGGACCCGCAAGGGCCCGCGACGGCCGATCCGCAAATAAGCCGCACGGGAATCCCGGACGGACCCTAACGAAAGCCGCATGGCGGCTCTGATCAGGTAGGCAATATGGCTAAGCCGACAACGAAGGCGCGCAAGAAGGTGAAGAAGACGGTGGTCGACGCCATCGCTCACGTTCACGCGTCCTTCAACAACACCATCATCACCATCACCGACCGGCAGGGTAATGCGCTCTCCTGGGCGACCTCCGGCGGATGTGGTTTCCGCGGCTCGCGCAAGAGCACGCCCTTCGCCGCCCAGGTGGCGGCCGAGAAGGCCGGCCTGGCGGCCAAGGAATATGGCGTACAGAACCTCGAGGTGCGGGTGAAGGGACCGGGTCCGGGCCGCGAGTCGGCGGTACGCTCGCTGAACTCGGTCGGCTTCCGGATCTCCCAGATCGCCGACGTGACGCCGATCCCCCACAACGGTTGCCGGCCGCCCAAGAAGCGTCGGGTGTGACGGAGAGTTAGGTCATGGCTAGATATCTCGGACCCAAGTGCAAACTGTCGCGCCGCGAAGGCACGGACCTGTTCCTGAAGAGCGGCGTCCGGCCGCTGGAATCGAAGTGCAAGCTGACGGTGCCTCCCGGCGGCGCGCCCCAGCGGCGCCCGCGGATCTCGGACTACGGCCTGCAGCTGCGCGAGAAGCAGAAGCTGCGCCGCATGTATGGCGTGCTCGAGCGCCAGTTCCGCAACTATTACAAGAAGGCGGCGGGGCGCAAGGGCTCGACCGGTGAGAACCTGTTGCAGCTCCTCGAAGGCCGTCTGGACAACGTCGTCTACCGTATGGGTTTCGCCGCCACCCGGGCCGAGGCTCGTCAGCTGGTCAGCCACAAGGGCATCCGGGTCAACGACGAGATCGTGAACATCCCCTCGTATCAGGTCGATTCCGGAGACGTGATCTCCGTGCGCGAGAGATCGAGGAAGCAGCTGCGCATCCAGAGTGCGCTGTCCATCGCAAGCCAGGTCGGTTTCCCCGAGTGGGTGGAAGTCGATGAGAAGAAGATGACCGGGACGCTGAAACAGCTTCCGGATCGGGCGGAGATCCTCCCGGACATCAACGAAAACCTGGTTGTGGAGCTCTACTCCAAGTAATAACCGAGGCGCATTGCCATGCCGGATTCTGTCACTGAATTTCTCAAGCCGCGTGTCGTCAAGGTCCAGTCCGAGACGAACAACCTCGCGCGCGTAGTCATCGAGCCCTTCGAGCGTGGTTTCGGCCATACGCTGGGCAACGCGCTGCGCCGCATCCTGCTCTCCTCCATGCCCGGCAGCGCCGTCGTCGAGGCCGAGATCGAAGGCGTGCTCCACGAGTACACCAGCATCGAGGGCGTGCAGGAGGACGTGGTCGACATCCTGCTGAATCTGAAGCAGGTGGCGATCCGCATGCACACCCGCGACGAAGCCGAGCTGAGCCTCAACAAGAAGGGCCCCGGCCCGGTGACCGCCGGCGACATCACCGTCGATCACGATATCGAGATCGTCAATCCGGATATGGTCATCGCCAACCTGACCAGCGCCGGCGAGCTGAGCATGCGGCTGAAGGTGGTCCGCGGTCGTGGCTACAAGCCGGCCAACCTGCGCCCCGCTTTCGAGGAGCAGTCTGGTCCCATCGGCCGGCTGCAGCTGGACGCATCGTTCAGCCCCGTCCGCCGTGTCAGCTATACGGTCGAGGCGGCCCGCGTCGAGCAGCGCACCGACCTGGACAAGCTGCTGATCGATATCGAGACCAACGGCACCATCGATCCGGAGGAAGCGATCCGGCGCGCCGGCAATATCCTCCAGGACCAGCTATCGGTGTTCGTCGACCTCAAGGGTCAGGCGGAAGCGTCGGCCAGCAGCGCCGAGGCGCAGATCGACCCGATCCTGCTGCGTCCGGTGGACGAGCTGGAGCTGACGGTGCGCTCCGCCAACTGCCTGAAGGCCGAGAACATCAACTACATCGGCGATCTGGTCCAGCGGACCGAGGTGGAGCTGCTGCGCACGCCCAACCTCGGCAAGAAGTCGCTGACCGAGATCAAGCAGGTGCTCGAGGGCCACGGTCTGGCTCTGGGCATGCGGCTCGAAAGCTGGCCGCCGCCCAGCCTCAGACAGGAAGACGAGCAGGTCGCCTGAGCGGCGGTCCGCTGAACATCGGGAAACGGAACCATGCGACATCGTAACTCCGGCCGCCGGCTCGGGCGCAACAGCTCGCACCGCCGCGCCATGTACCGCAACATGACCGCCTCGCTGCTGAAGCACGAAGCCATCCGCACGACCGTGCCCAAGGCCAAGGAGCTGCGCCGCGTGGTGGAGCCGCTGATCACCATGGCCAAGACCGATGGGGTCGCCCAGCGCCGCCGCGCCTTCGACCGGCTGCGGGACAAGGAGGCGGTCGGCAAGCTGTTCGGCGAGATCGGGCCCCGCTACAAGAGCCGTCCCGGCGGCTATCTGCGCATCCTGAAGATCGGCCATCGCCCCGGTGACACCGCGCCCATGGCCCTGGTGCAGCTGGTCGGCGGCAC